>CALGMJ010000170.1 GCA_937958875.1 uncultured Verrucomicrobiales bacterium
CACGCCCAGCCTACGGAGAACACTGGGCCTCAATGTGGCTCGACATCGCCCGCTACGCGGACACGGTTGGGTATTCAGGTGACGAACATCGCGACATCTGGCCGTGGCGTGACTGGGTCATCAAGGCCTTTAATGACAACATGCCTTATGATCAGTTCACCATCGAACAGATCGCAGGCGACCTCCTCCCAAATGCAACTCCAGACCAAATTCTGGCTACTGCATTTAACCGAAACACCCTCACCAATAATGAGGGCGGAACAAATAAAGAAGAATATCGTACGATTGCGGTAAAAGATCGTATTTCCACCACCATGAATGCCTGGATGGGAATGACCCTCCGCTGTGCTGAATGCCACACTCATAAATACGACCCCATCACTCAAAAGGAGTATTATCAATTCTACGCCTTCTTCAATCAAACTGAAGATCACAATCAGAAAGATGATCGCCCTCGTCTCGACGTCATCCCTAAAAACCGGGAAAAAATTGAAGCAAAAGCACGCCAACAGCTTGCAAAACTAAAGCCTCAACGAGCCAGCTCCCCAAGCCCATGGACAGCCTTTGAGCCCACTAAAATCGTCTCAAAAGGTGGAGCTAAAGCCGAAAAGCAGCCAGATGGATCTATCTTTTTTAAGGGCAAGAACCCGGACTACGATACATACCGGATTACCGGACTCACCACCCAAGAAACAAATTCCCTCCGCTTAGACCTCTACCCTGATCGCCGAACTAATGGAAATATCGGCAGAGGCCCAGACGGTGCTATGGTTCTGAGTCACCTAATCGTGACTAGCCTCGATCCCACCGATCCAGAAAAAACTGAAACGACTCAAAAAATCACTCAAGCTACTGCGAGTTACTCGCAGCCAAACTACGACATCTCTAATGTCATCGGTAACCAGCCTCATAAAAACGGATGGGCTTCACGTGACCCCAGCGAAAGCTTCCGTGGCCGTCGAAATGCGGTCTTTAATTTCGAGCAAACTATCCCCGCCGGACATCAGATCACAGTCACTCTCGTTCACAAATCAGAATGGCCTAAACTCAATATCTCCCGGCTCAAACTCTCCACATCTTCGGTGAAAGATGCCGTCGAGCGTTATCAAAAAAACACCCTAGATCCTCTTGGGCGTCAGATTGCCTCGCTCGAAAAGCAGCTTCAAAAGCCTGTTCGTGTGCCTGTCATGAAGGACCGAGATAAACTGAGGGTAACTCACATGATGGATCGTGGCTCCTTCATGCAACCTGGAGAAAAAGTGGAGGCAGGAGTTCCAGAGGCATTTGATTTCTGGCCTGAAAACGCTCCTAAAAACCGACTCGGAGTCGCTCGCTGGCTCATGTCACCAGAAAATCCTCTCACCGCCCGAGTCGCAGTGAATCGCCTCTGGGCGCGGCTCTTTGGCATGGGATTAGTCGAGACAGAAGAAGACTTCGGCATTCAGGGCACTCTCCCGTCTCACCCAGAGCTACTCGACTGGCTCGCTACCAACTATAAAAAAGACTGGGATACCAAGCGCCTGCTAACATTACTGGTAAGTTCTCACACTTACCGCCAATCCGCCGTCGCAGACTCCCTTCGTCTTCAGAAAGATCCACGTAATATTTACCTTTCCCGTGGTCCTCGTTTCCGCCTGGGAGCTGAAGTCGTGCGAGACAACGCTCTCGCCGTTTCCGGTCTGCTCACCGAAAGTCTGTATGGTCCGCCAGTCTATCCGCCGAATCCGATTAAGCGTTATGTGAACGCCTTCACTGGCGGAATGACTTGGGTCGAGTCGAAAGGGAAAGATCGCTATCGCCGAGCACTCTATACTTACCTCAAACGCTCCGCTCCGCACCCTCTCTTCGACACCTTCGATATGGCAACCCGTGAGGTTTGCAATATGCGACGTATCCGCACCAACACTCCACTTCAGAGCTTCATGAGCCTCAATGATGCAGCCTTCATTGAAGCCGCCCAAGCAATGGCCCGTAAGATGGCTAAAAATGCTGAGACCGTGAAAGATCAAATCGCCCACGGTCTTCAGCGAGCTCTCTTACGCCCAGGAACCCAGTCACAAATCGATATCTTAGCCCAACTCTATGAGGAATCACTACAGGACTACTCTGCCTCACAGGAAGACGCTCAAAAACTTGCCGGAACCTCACCGATTCCCCCAGAGAGTAGCACTGAGAAAATCGCGGCCCTCACTGTTGTCGCTAATATCATCCTAAATCAGGACGCTTTCCTTACTAAATAATCGCCCCCTGTCGTCATGTTTCCTTCACAAGCACATTCATCGTACCTCACCCGACGCCACTTTCTCACTGCCTGTAATTCTGGTCTCGGAGCGCTTGCTCTTGCACAGCTTAGTAAAGGTGGACCGATGGTGCCGAAACCCTCGATGATAGCGCCAAAGGCAAAACGCGTCATCTACCTGCACATGGCTGGCTCCCCACCTCAGCAGGAACTCTTCGATAACAAGCCCGAGCTGCGAAAGCATCACCTCAAAGATTGTCCGCCTGAACTTCTGGAGGGAAAAACTTTCGCCTTCATCAAAGGCACTCCAAAGCTACTCGGAAGTATCTACGACTTTAAGAAGTATGGCCAAACAGGAGCCGAGGTTTCCGAAATGATGCCTCATCTCTCCACCGTGGTCGATGACATCTGCTTCATCAAGTCGATGAAGACAGACCAGTTCAACCACGCACCCGCGCAGCTCCTCCTTCACACTGGTAGTGCCCAATTTGGCGGAGCCTCCATGGGCGCCTGGACAGCTTATGGCTTGGGAACACCAAACCAGGATCTCCCCGGATACATGGTCATGGTCTCAGGAGGAAAGATGCCTTCCGCTGGAAAATCTCTCTGGGGTTCCAGCTTCCTCCCTTCTGTTTATCAGGGAGTTCAATGCCGACCCAAGGGCGACCCTATCCTCTACGTCTCAAATCCCGATGGCATGTCCCGGGCCACGCGGCGAAGATCGCTCGATGCCCTTCAAAAGCTCAACCGTATGGAGCTAGACACCTTTCAAGATCCCGAAACCCTCACTCGTATTGAGCAATACGAACTCGCCTTTCGCATGCAAACTGCGGTCCCAGGCGTCATGGATATCTCAAAAGAAGATCCTAAAACACTGGAAGAATATGGAGCGAAACCTGGGGAAGCGAGCTTTGCTAATAACTGCGTGCTCGCCCGCCGTCTTGCCGAACAGGGAGTCCGCTTTATCCAGCTCTTCGACTGGGGCTGGGATATTCACGGCACGGCAAAATTTGATGATCTTCAGAATCAATTTCCAAAGAAATGCCGAGAGGTAGATCAGCCAATTACAGCTCTTCTTAAAGATCTCAAGCAACGCGGAATGCTTGATGACACTCTCGTTGTCTGGGGCGGTGAATTTGGTCGCACCCCAATGAACGAAGGTCGAAATGGCTCAAAACTCCTTGGTCGCGACCACCATCCAGATTGCTTCACCATGTGGATGGCCGGAGGAGGGGTCAAACCGGGAACCTACGGCGAGTCCGACCCTCTCGGATATTCTCCTGTTTCTAATCCAGTGCACGTGCATGATTTACAGGCAACAATTATGCACTCTCTAGGAATGGATCCTCATCATTTTTCCTTCCCCTTCCAGGGACTTAATCAACGTCTCATCGGCCCCGCAAACCACCCGAAAGTGGTTCATGACATCCTAGCCTAACTTTTATTCGAAGACGACGTAGCGCAGAAACATTTGGCCCAAAGGGCGACCGGTTCGGCTCTTGAAAGCGACCTCCGTCATTCCTCCACTCCGGGTCATCCCTTGGTTCTGAAATTCATCTTCTACTGATTCCCAATCGACCAAATTCGTTGATTGTTGGAGCTGTCCAATGACATCGTCAGCATCTTCATTCAGTTGAATAGAAACCATGATCGAGCCATCAGTATCCTGTGTCACCACTGGTGGAATATTTCCCGTAGCGTAGGTCAACAGAGCGTCATCATCTCCCCCTGGAAAAGCTGCTCCTTCAAAGCTCGCTGGAGTCCCCTGGTCGAGGCTACCCGTGATCCAGCTTTCTGGCAGAGCATGATTTGGCACGGTATAAGGAAGTCCTAGAACTAGGCTGCGCCCGAAACCGTCCGCCTCCTCTGGCCAGGGAGCACTATCGTTATAAGTAAATTCATGAAGTGTTTCCCCTCTCAATCCAGTTAGAACGATGGTTTCTCCACTATTCGAGAGATTACTTCCATTTTCAAATTCTCCCATGATCGTCTCCTCCGCGACTTCTGGATAACGCAGGCGAAAAGCCTCCTCATTACTCACTACGACTATCCTTTCCCCTGCCCCTACTATCGTATTGATGGGAAAGCTAAACTCGATCCCCCGTGTAAAAGAAACTCCGGAGAGTTCCAGAGGCTCATTCGTCGTATTGAGAAGTTCAATAAATTCAAAATCATCCTGATTTGTAAATCCGGCAGCCTCCTCAGCAGCGCTAACGTCAAGCGGATGATAATGAACTTCAGAAATCACCAGACGATGCTGGCGCGCAGATTCACCGACAACATAAACCTGCTGTTCCAACGCACTCCACTTGCCATCAGCCAGCGCTCTCGCTTTCACCTCCGTGGTCTCATTTATCACTAACATTTCACTCAGCCCACCGGCCACCTGACCTCTGAGTCGCAAGTTAAAACTTAAGTCTGAATTACTTGGACTAAATTGATGAAGCTGAAGCGCGACCACATTTTCGCCCGAGACTACCAGAGAAGGGTCAATAGTGATGAGCCGCCACTGCTCAGCTCCACTCGCCCTCCGACTACTGGACGCCTCTGTCATGAACGTCACTTTCCCACTCGGCATGTTGAAACGCCCAACCTCTTGACCGTTCAAATAGACAATCGCCCCATCATCACACTGCACCTCTAGCATAAGCTGATGAAGGCTTGAAGGATCTGTGAAATCAAAAGACTTCCGAAAATAATAGCTGAGATGCTTCATGCTCGCATCATCACCAAAGGAAATCGTGGTTGTTTCACCACGAGCGTATCCCAGCGGAGCAACGCCAGTTTCCCACCCGCTATCATCGAAACCTGGATGCTTCCAGTGACTCATATCGTACGAAGCTTCCCCGATAACAATATCGCTCCCACCTTGATCACTCCCATCATCAAGATAGCTCCAACCCTCTGAATCTTCGGCTATCAAAACTAAATCCTCTCCAGCCATCACCGTAAAATTCTGTGCTCCTGGATTCACCAATCCGCCTTCAAGGCGTGGATCAGAACCATCTACCGTATAGTAGACCGTGCCTGCTAAACCATTGATAAACGCTGCACTACCACTAGTCATTTCCCCACTATCAGGAAAACTTCGAGGGGAGGTAGTGAACTGAGAATCTATCCACTGCATCCGCTCCGACGTCCAATTTTGCATAAACTCTAGCTGCTCTTCCCACGTAATTGTCCTAGGGGTCGTGAATCCAACCCTTTCTGTATTTAGGTTACTCCACTTTCGAAAATTCCGGTCAGCCCCTTCCTTTAATGGAGCTGCTTGCTCAAACAATCTTCGATGAAAAGCTTCATCTGTCAGAGCCCCTCCATCACGAAGTCCCTGCCACCGGTCAGTAAATCCTTGGAGGAAATCAGCATCCTCCAGCAGCCGACTCTCCCACTTGTGCTCGCTCTTTGCATGATTTTCTACCCACTGCCACCCACTATCTACCGAATTACTAAATGCCGTAAAACTACCGTTACCTGTGATATTACGATTATTCCGGCAGCAGCCATTCCCCATCGTCAGATTATAATCCCAGAGCGGCCCTTGAATAATCTTCCCTCCCCGATCTTTATAGAGATAAGAGCTGCGAATATAGGCATCCTGATCACGTGTCAGCTCATTAATAACGAGAAGATTAAGATGCGAAGGCAGGTCGATGTAGCGCTCGTATCCGAGGTTTGGATCACCAAAATCAGCTCCCTTGATCGCACGATCTGCCTCTTGCATATAATTAGAAATCCATTGCTTCTGAGCGTTCGTCGCTTGCTCATTGGGATCTGGATCTCTCAGCTCTAGTCCAGACCACCCTGGTAAAACATTCTCAGCAGTAGACGCACCATCTGCCTCCCAGCTCATTAGGTAACCACCCGAAATATCTGGCTCAGCCATATCTCCCGGAGAAAGTTCGGCAATATCCACCCGATCATTACTAATCTTAATCTGCTCCGTAATCACATAAACCCCTTTATAATGATTCTGGTAATTGAGCTGTCCTCCTCCTTCATTCACAAAAACTTCTACGTGCCTGGTACGTGGCGCAGAAAGCCCAAGATCACGCCCAAGATCGAATAGAAGAGAATTTCTAATCAAAGATTTATCCGTAAAAGGTGCACCGAAAACCCAATCCGAATCACTCGGTAATCCAAGGAAACTAACATCCTTATCTTCATCCTCCTGATTCCGCGTCTCAATTCGATATTGCTTCTTACCAAAGTTTGCGGAGCTTTGCCCCCGGATACGAATTCCTGCGTTTGTGCTAATAGTCGCAGGGTTTGAAAAGGAAGCCACCCCATCAACTGGCTCAAAAAGGCTCACCGTGGTCTTACTTAGATTCGTCCTATCGATGTCCCGGTCGGCAAAGGAATCAATGATGACAATCGGTAAATCCGAGGTAAAGCCTGCCAAATTTGAACTACCAGCCCGGAATCTGCTCGAAATCCCTGCCCCAGAAAGCCTAACATAATGGCGTGCGGAAACATCTCCCAAAGACGCTCCATGCAGACGAGCCCGAATCATGGTCGACTCAGTAAGTACGATAGGCTCTACATAAAGCAAAGACTCCTCCGTTGGCAAACTCCCGTCCAGAGTGTAACGAATCTCCACCTCTTCAGAAACTGAACTGAGTGCCACTGTCAAAGTGCCTTCGAAGGCCTGCGACTCCTGATCAAACATCACCCGCCCAGGAGTGACAAATGGGCCAGAATTAACAGCGCCTGGACTTGGGTTTTGAAAAAACTGATCTTCATTTAAATCCGCCACCTTACCAAAAGAAACCCCATCTAGCTGACGAGTCTGGGCATCCCACGAATATGAGGAAAGAATCGTTTCTCCATCTGGAGCGATCAAAATCAGATGATCTTCATTAGAATTCAGTTTAAAATTAGTGTGTAGAGTTCCCGCGGCATTCGCACGATCCTTTCCCGAAGCGAAAATCACGAGATATCCATTTCCTTCTAGAGTCACTCCAGCTGGAATTTCCCAGCGCTCTTCAAGAGTCAAATCATCGGTAAGAAAGTATCCCTCCAAATCAAGTGGCTCAGACTCAGGATTAAAAATTTCCACCCAATCTTCTCGCTCGCCATCTTCATCCACAAGCGCCTCCGCATTGGGATTTGCAAGAAACTCACTAATGATCGGAACAGCCAGTGCCGGATATCCGATCAGCAAGCTCAAAATTAATAACCACCTACCATTCATAAATTTCATGAATACTTAACATGTTGCTATATTCTGAACAGAAGTAAAAAGCAGAAGCACTAGATTGACCCTCGTAAAATTCTGACTAAGTTCTCTCTAGTGGTTCGGAAATGCCTAGCCTCTTTTTTCTTGATCGTCATGAGCTTGCTCATTGGCACGCAGATACCTGTGCTTGGTTACTGCGCCTCGAATCAGATGTTCTTTTTACAAGATCACTCCCAACTGATCCTACCTCGCCCTCCAGATTGTCATGATTGCTCCGATGAGCATGATCCCAGAGATTCATCATCTGAAAATCCGTGTGAAGAAGATCATAAATTATTCGGGCATGAATCAGATGACTTCTTCTGGACCTATATCTCCCTGCCTCCAGCTCCATCAGTAATCACCACCGTAGATCCCGACTACGGCGAGAGTCACTTCACTTTCAGTGACCGCCTTTTAAGAGCGCCCTCCCCCCCGAGACCTCCCCCCGGTCAACAAAAGATCTTACAGCGCCTCTGCATCTTGAGGCTGTGATTCCTGAGACTTCACTCGACTGATTCTTTTGCTTCAGTCTCGAACTTCCTAATTTCCCCTCCGGTGTTCGTCCAATATACGAGTTCCTAGAAACTCTATTCACAGCTTTTCTTTCAGCCTTCGCGCTATGCTCTCCAGTTCACATTTCATCGCCATTTTCCCACTTATTTTAGGGGCATGCAGCACCCTTAAGACCACCTCTCCCCCTATCGTAGAGGTTCGTTTACAGAAACCATTTCAGCTCGCTCTCACCTCGATAGAACATACGGATCTCTCCATCTCTTTCGAACAGTTACCGCAGCGGATTCGCTCCCACAATATCAGCCTAGCCGCAGCTCGAAAGCTCGTCGCCGAAGCTTCCGGGAAGCTTCAGAGTTCTGGTCTGCGAGCAAATGACGAACTTCAAATCGAATTCGAAACCTCGGGAGATTTTCGTGATTTCCTTCTCACCGTAGGGCTCTCTCGGAAATATCCTCGGACCAATAAGCTTCTCATCGAAAAACAAATTTCAGCAATCTTAGTGGAGGCCGCTCAAGCCGAAGTTCGTGATGTCGAACGCCTCACCCTCGGAAAAGCCCGCTCCGCCTTCGTCAAAGTCCAAGTCCTCCAAAAGCAACGACAGCTTCTCGAAGCGCAACAAGAAAACGCGCTTGGACTCGCTGCCTTCATCAAAGATTCAGCCAATAAAGGAGAAGCTTCGCCTCTCGAAGCAGCTACCGCTCTTCTCGAAGCTTCCCGGCTCAAAAACCTCACTCAGCAAGTTGATATCCAAACCACCCTCGCCCTAGCTACCCTGAAACCACTACTCGGCCTTTCGCCCAAGGCCAAGCTCACGCTAAAAGGAAAACTCCCCATCCCCTCTATCCCCGAGATGAAAGTCTCCAGCGCACAACGCCCCGACCTACAGGCAGCGCACCTCCGCACCCGCTCAGCTAACACCGCAGAAGCCCTCGCCCTTGCACGAGACCGCTCTGATCTCGAAGCTGGTATCTTCGCTGGTCTCGGCCGTGAAGAAGACGCTCCGAATGGAACCGAAGCCGAACAAATCATAGGTATCCGTTTTAAATTTCCTCTGGGGCCGAACCCAGCCACCCCAGGCCGCCTAGCCCAAGCTAACGCTCAGACTCAACGCCTCTCTCTCAGTGCTCAGGCCCTTCAAAACGAAATCAATGCCGAAGCCCACGCTGCATACGCCGAGATGAAACAATGGCAGCTCCTCGCGACAGAAATCAAAAACTCTCTCCTCCCACTCGCTCAAACTCAAATCACTCAAACTGAAACCGCTTACAAACGTGGAGAAATCCCTCTTCGCGACGTTCTTCGAGCGCGAGAACAAAAGCTCGAACTCGAAACAACCCACCTTGAAGCTCAGCGTGATTTTCACTTTGCCCGGGTCAACTACCTTACCGCCACTGCCCAATGAAATTCGCTTTCCTCTTTTTTTTCACCGCCCTTCTCAGCTTTGCGGCTGACGATGAACGCATTCTCCTCAGCGAATCTGCCGTCAAAAATCTAGGTCTTAAAACTGTCGAGTCTTCTGAAATCAGCTTTGAATCAACCTTCTTTGCCATCGGCTCCCTCCGAGAAATTCCCAGCAGTCATGCCGTCGTTTCCAGCAGAATCCCTGGACGAGTCACCGAACTACGAGTCTTTGCTGGCGACTACGTCACTAAGGGAGATCCCATTATTAAGGTCGAGTCACGACAAGCAGGGAATCCGCCCCCCACCATCACGCTACGGGCACCCAGCTCCGGGATCGTTGCCGACTCACATGTGCGATTGGGCGAACCAGTCGATCCATCGAAAGAGCTTCTCGACATCCTCGACCTTTCAAAAATTTGGGCCGTTGCTCGCGTTCCTCAGCAAGAAGCAGGAAAAATCAAAATTGGAACACAAGCTCGTATTCACCTGCCCGCTCTTCAAAATAAAACAATTCTGGGAAACCTGATCCGCTTTGGCACGGAGGCGGACTCATCCTCCGGCACCTTTGACGCTATTTTTCTCATCGATAATCAGGAGCAAAAACTTCGTCCCGGTATGAGGGCAGAGTTCTCTATTATCACAAGCCATCGTGATGAAGTCACCGTCGTCCCGAAAGAAGCGGTTCAGGGAAACATCGCTGAAAAAGTCGTCTATATTAAAGACTTCGATCTCCCAAACACCTTTCTAAAATCTCCCGTTGTCACAGGAGAACAGAATGATCGTTTCATCGAGATCAAAGAAGGACTCTTCCCCGGGGATGAAGTCGTCACCAGCGGCGCCTATCTTCTCGGTTTTGCTGGCGGCGGAAATCTCTCACTCAAGGAAGTCCTCGATGCCGCTCATGGCCATGAGCATAACGAGGACGGTTCAGAAATCACGGGGGACCCGAAAAAAGAAAACTCCAAAGATCATGGCCACTCTCACTCTAATCACCACTCCAGCTTTCCCTTCCCTCTTGTAAGTGGACTCCTGCTCGTCCTTCTCATCCTCTCTGGCCTCCGTCAGTGGTCACTTGAGCGTCGCCTACACTCAGCCACTCACTCATCGCACTGATGCTGAATCAGCTCATTAATTTCTCCCTCCGCCAGCGCGCCCTCATCATCGCGCTTGCACTCATCACCCTCGTAGTCGGCTATCAGCAGCTCCGTCAACTCCCAGTCGATGTCCTCCCTGACCTGACCAAACCTACCGTCACCATTCTCACCGAAGCTCCTGGGCTTTCTCCCGAAGAGGTAGAGACTCGCGTCACCATCCCCCTCGAATCCTCCCTCATGGGCGTCAATGGCCTCAACCGGCTTCGCACCACCAGTGATATCGGCCTCTCACTTACCTTTGTCGAATTCGACTGGGGCACTGACATCTACCAGGCTCGACAGTTTGTTCAGGAAAGGCTCGCTGCCGTAGAGCTTCCCGAAGGAGTGACTCCCTACATGACCCCCGCGACTTCGCTCATGGGAAATATCATGTTGGTCTCGCTCATCGATCCCACGAAAAAAATCACGCCTCCAGATCTCCGCACCACGGCAGACTGGGTTATCGCTCGACGACTGCAATCTATCCCCGGAATCGCTGAAGTCCTTCCCATGGGCGGAGGCATCAAACAAATCCAGATCCAACCTGACCCCCAACGTATGCTCGCTCTGAGAGTAAGCTACGACGAGCTTCGTACCGCCACTAAAAATGCCATTCGTAATACAACCGGCGGATATATCGAAGGAGACTCTCAAGAAATCATGGTGCGAAATCTCGCCATGACCACAGATCTAGAACGCATCGCCACTACCACTGTCAGACATCGTAATGACCGTCCACTTCGCATTAAAGATGTCGCCCAAGTCGTCTGGGAAATCGAACCCATGCGTGGCGATGCCGGAGCAGAAGGTCACCCAGCAGTCATCCTCTCGATCACAAAAGCTCCAGGATATGACACACTCGCCTTAACCAAACAGCTCGAGGATGCTCTCGCAGATCTTAGAAAAACTCTCCCTGCAGGCGCTGAGCTTCATGTCTCCTATCGCCAAGCTGATTACATCAATCTTTCCCTCTTTAATCTCAAGGATGCCCTTCTCCATGGGGCTATCATGGTCGCTCTCATTCTTCTTCTCTTTCTTTTTAATCTCCGCATCACCCTCATCACCCTTACTGCGATCCCTCTTTCCCTCGCCATTTCTATCTTAGTCTTTTCGCTCTTTGATCTCGGTATCAATTCGATGACTCTCGGTGGTTTTGCAGTCGCCATCGGTATGGTGGTCGATGACGCCATCGTTGATATTGAAAATGTCTACCGTCGCCTCCGCGAAAACACTGGAAAACCTCGCCTTAAAGTTATCGCCGCTGCCTCATCAGAAATTCGCTCATCCATCCTTTACGCCACGATTTTAATCATCTTGGTCTTCATCCCCTTGCTCTCCCTTTCTGGTGTCGGAGGACGACTTTTTGCCCCCATCGCCTATGCCACCATCATTAGTATGGCGGCATCCTTTCTCGTCTCACTCACGGTAATCCCAGTGCTGGCATCTTTCCTTCTCAGGCCAAAGCCAAACAAAATTCACCGCGATGGCTTCTTCCTACGCTTAATCAAGGCGAGCTTTGAAAAGACAGCCCTCCGTCTCGCACTGGCTCAACCTTTTCTCATCATTGCCCTAGCAGCTGTGCTCGTCATTATCGGCTTCTCCATTTATCCTACGATGGGAAAAAATTTCCTACCCAGTTTTCGAGAACCCACCACGGTCATAGCGACTGCCTTGAGCCCGGGAACCTCACTTGAAAAGACCAACGAAATCTCTCATACTGCCATGCGTCTCATTCAGCAGATCGAAGGCGTAAAATCAGTCAGCTACCGCGCAGGCCGCGCCGAAAATGGCGACCATGTCGTTCCGGTTTCAACCGTCGAATTCGAAGTAGAGTACGATGAACACTTGAATCGACCTAAGGCTGAAATTCTCAAAGAACTTCGCCTTACCATGAAAAACATCCCCGGCACCTTCTCTGCCATGAGCACCCCGCTGGGAGATCGTATCGGACACATGCTTTCTGGAGTCGCCGCAAAAGTTGCCATCAAAATTTCCGGCCCTGATCTCGAAACGCTTGCAAACCTTGGCGACCAAGTCACCACTCTCGCTCGTGCGATCCCCGGGCTCGAAGAAGCTCGTCCCGAGGCTCAATCCTCCATTCCCCAGCTACGAATCGAACCCATTCCTGAGCGACTACTTGCACACGGACTCACCCCCGGAGAACTCAACGATCAACTCGCAGCTCTCATCGGAGGAGAAGTCCTCACCGAGGCTTACCAAGGTCAACGAACTTACGACCTTGTCCTACGACTTCCTGAATCCTGGCGGGCCGACCCAGCCAAACTCGAAGACATCTATCTCAATACTCAATCAGGCCTCCAGATCCCCCTACGAGAACTCGTCAATATTCGCCAAGCCAGCGGCCCAAACAATATCATGCGTGAAAATACCCAGCGCCGCTTCGTCGTCTCTATCAATCCCACCTCAAGTAATCTCGTCGAACTCGTAGATGCACTACGGGAAAAAATTGACACTGAGCTCTCCCTTCCCGAAGGCTACACCATTTCCTATGAAGGTGATTACCTCGCTCAGCAGGAAGCCACACAGCGTATTCTTTTCTCCTCCACCATCCTACTCCTTATCGTCATCTTCCTGCTCTACTCCTACTTCCAAAGTATCAGCCTCACTCTTCAGGTTCTGCTCGATATCCCGATCGCTCTCACCGGTGGGATTCTCCTCACTCACTACACTCTCGATAACATTTCCATCGCTACCCTCGTTGGATTCATCGCCATCGCTGGAATCTCGGCCCGGAACTCCATCATGATGATCTCTCACTACCTCCATTTAATGAAGCATGAAGGTGAGAGCTTCACCAAAGAAATGATTATTCGCGGCACTCTCGAACGTCTCATCCCCGTACTCATGACCGCTACCTCCGCTGGCATTGCCCTCCTCCCTCTCACCATGGATCTAAGCTTCTTACCTGGCATCGCAGCAGGCGATCCCACCATTGCTCCTGGTAAAGAAATTCTCAATCCGGTCGCTCTCGTCATCGTAGGAGGACTCGTCTCATCTACCCTTTTTGGCCTTCTCGTCACTCCTGCCGCTTTCTGGCTTTTTGGGAAAAACTCGAAAGCCTGAACTCTCTTCATCGAATAAACCGCCCGTTTCCAAACTCTAAACAATAAAAGCCATGAAACCATATCTTACCCTCTTACTCGCCGCCGCCCTCTCATTCTCAGCTTCTGCTCAGAACCATAAACACCATCATCATCACCATAAAATCAAAGCACCCAATGGTGGACGGATTCTTCACAAACTGGTCCCTCATGCCGAATTCTTAGTAACGAAAGACCGTAAAATCAAACTCACCTTCGTAGATGATAAGGGGAAAGCCATCACCTCAGCTCACACGCTACAAATGATTGCGGGCAAACGTTCCGCTCCTACAAAATTCAATTTTGAAAAGACCAAGAACGGCTTCATTTCAAAAGAAAAACTACCAGAGGGCAAGCTCATCCCTGTCGTCCTCACCTTCAGCGATAGCCAAGGGAAAAAGAAACGTATCCGCTTCAATGTGAACATGGCCGAATGCCCAACCTGCGACTTCAAAGAATATGCCTGCACCTGCGATCACGACCATGATCACTAAGGTAGGGTAAAGATTTGTCTGTAACTTCAGGGCTCCTACATAAGGGAGTAATCCAGACTAAAATCTTGCTAGAGTGATCGCCATTACTTGGAAAATCGTTTTAAAAAACCACTGATTACTCAGATTTCACTGATGCCTATATTGCCATTCGCATCAACTTAAGCAACAAGCGACTTATTTAGAGTGATTTAAATCAATA
>CALGMJ010000171.1 GCA_937958875.1 uncultured Verrucomicrobiales bacterium
ATGAAAAATGGGCTCTATCGTGAAATAGAGCCCATGGAAAAAAGGAAGATTTAGGTAGGAAGCTCGATGAAGCCTTCCAGCTTACGAATCCGGGTCGGGTGACGCATCTTCCGAAGAGCTTTGGCCTCGATCTGACGAATCCGCTCTCGGGTGACCTGGAACTGGCGTCCGACTTCTTCTAGAGTTCGGCTATAACCATCCTTGAGGCCGAAGCGCTGTTCGAGCACTTCACGCTCACGCTCGGTGAGAGTATCGAGCACTTCGATGATCTTATCCTTGAGCATGGCGAAGCCTGCTTCTTCCATCGGGTTTTCGGCTGACTTATCTTCGATGAAATCACCGAAGGAAGTGTCATCAGAATCACCGACAGGAGCCTGAAGAGAGATCGGCTGCTGAGCCATCTTGAGAACGGCACGAACACGCTCGACGGGAAGGTGAATTTCTTCCGCAATCTCGTCAGGGGTCGGTTCACGACCGTATTCCTGCACGAGCTGCTTCTGCACGCGCATGAGCTTGTTGATGGTCTCGATCATGTGGACCGGGATCCGGATGGTCCGGGCCTGATCCGCAATCGAGCGGGTGATGGCCTGGCGAATCCACCAAGTGGCATAGGTGGAGAACTTGTAACCACGGCGGTATTCGAATTTCTCGACCGCTTTCATGAGGCCCATGTTTCCTTCCTGAATGAGATCGAGGAAAGAGAGTCCACGGTTGGTGTATTTCTTCGCGATGGAAATCACGAGGCGAAGGTTGGCTTCCACCATTTCATCTTTGGCCTTACGCGCTTTGCGCATCCAGTGATGAAGATCTTTGTTGTGAGCTTCGAACTGCTCGAGATCATGCCAAGATTCGAGATGAAGCTCTTTGAGAGCGGTCTCGGATTCGTCCGTCTGCTTTTTAGAATACTTCCAGAGTTTTTCCTGATACTCGCCGACAATATCGCAGAAATCTTCTACGACTTTCTGTTTAAAGTAGAAGCGAGTGTAGAGGCGGGAAATTGATTGGATGTTCTTGGTAAACCCTTCTTCGAGCTTTTTCTTGCCGCGAGGATTTTTAGCACAGAGTTTTTTGACAATCTGGGTGGTTTCTTCATGGAGGTTCCGAACCTGCTCACAAAGTTTTGGGAGGGCCTTCATGTAGCGCTCACGGGACTCGATTTTTTTATCGAGAATGACGCGGTCAAAGCGCTCCTTACCCCGCATGAGTTTGTCCGCGAGAGTGAGGTATCCGTCAGCTGTGAAGCCGAAGACGTGAAGGAATTTCTGAACTTCGATCTCGGCGTCTTCGATTCGCTTTGAAATCTCAACTTCCTGTTCACGGGTCAGTAGTGGGACCTGGCCCATCTGCTTGAGATACATCCGGACGGGGTCATCGAGGATATCGAGTTTCTGGTCCTTCGTCTCTTCTTCAGAATCAAGATCACCTTTTTTCTTATCCTTATAGCGATCGACCTCGGAAGCATCAATGATGTCGAACTCCATCTGACGCAGGCGATCAAGAATGGCGTCTACATCGGCAGGCTCTACGATGTTATTCGGAAGAATCTCGTGGATATCATCATAGGTGAGATATTCCTGCTCTTTTGCGAGCTTGATGAGTTCTCGGATTTTTTCCTGAATTTCAGGGGTGTCGATCCGATTCTTTGGCTTGCGTTTAGAGGCCTTAGCTTTTTTCTCGGCTTCTTCGGCGGCGAGCTTTTCCTCAAGAGTGAGCTTCTTTGGAGCCTCTTTTTTTGCTGCAGTTTTTTTCGCAGCAGTTTTTTTCGTAGCTTTCTTGGTGGGGGCTTTTTTCGCAGCAGCCTTTTTCACAGCTTTTTTTGCTGGGGCCTTTTTAGCGGCAGCTTTTTTAGCCGCTTTTTTGGCGGGAGCTTTCTTTGCAGCAGCCTTCTTGGCAGGAGCTGCTTTCTTAGCCGTGGTCTTTTTCTTTGCCATGATTTAGGATAACGAGAATGAGTCGCAGAGCGCTGGGCACACCTCGACCATTATAGGTCAACGGGAGCCCGTCGAGAAGGCGTATGTTTGTGAGGAATCCAACTTGGTCAAGAATTTTTCGCCAATAAGGATGAGAATAAGTCTAGCGGATGAAGCGAGAATCGAGATTTTTGAGAAATTCCTGCATGTGCTTGATCTCTTCGACAATGAGAATCATTTGGTCTGGAGGGAGGTTGGGATCTGCAAGTTGAGCGCGCAGTGCTGCTTCCTTTTTCTGGAGATGAGTGGCGAGTAAAAGCGTGACTGCTTCCGTGGCAGAGGCGACGGGGTTTTCAGGGATTTCGATATTAAAGTCCTGTCTCAGGGCGAGCTGATCGGGCTCAGGGAGAGTGAGTAAGAACGCCTGCACGGTGCCGGATGAGGAGGTGTCCGGACGCCGGGCAAGAATTGTTTGAAGGAGGTTTCCTCCGGGTGTTTCCTGAAGTGGCTCGTAGAGAGAGTCGAGCTGCTCACAGAGGTATTCGGCGGCTTCGTTTGATTTGAGAGAAAGGTGGCAGAGGTAGCTGATGGTTTTATCGAGAATGGTCGGCTGGGTTTTTATTTCTACGTGATCATTTCCTCGGCGGTCGTAGGTGGGTTTATTTTTCTGAGTGACGACGAGCTGGCGAAATTCATCAGTCCCGATGCGGAGGCGGGTGGCAATGATCTGGATGGTGGCATCCTGCAGGAGGGCATCTGACATTTGGGCCACCGATTTCGAGAGGTCACTGAGTAATTCCGCACGCTCGCTGGCGGACGAGAGGTTCGTCTGGGGTAAGAGGGAGTCGAGCTTGGCATCGAAAAAATCGCGAGCGTTTTCGAGGAGCTCCTTAAATTGATCAGGGCCAAATTCCTGAAGGTAGGTGTCTGGGTCATGGCCTGCCGGGAGATGAACCAGTTTCACCGGAAGGCCGATGGCAGTGAGGTGGTCGAAAGCTTTATCGGCAGCTTTTAAGCCCGCAGAATCAGCATCGTAACAGAGGGTGACATGATTGGTATAGCGTTTGAGCATGCGGGCGTGCTGTTCCGTGAACGCGGTGCCGAGGCCGGAGACCGTATTCTCGAAGCCTGCTTCATGAAGGACGATGGTATCGACCTGACCTTCACAAATGAGGGCAAATTTTTCGCGACCGATCGCTTTCCGAGCTTGGTCGAGACCAAAAAGGAGATTGGATTTATTGAAGAGAGGGGAGTCCGCGGTATTGATGTATTTGCCCCGCTTATCATCAGCGCGAAGGATGCGGCAACTGAAGCCAACGACGTCTCCGTAGTCGTTCTTGATGGGGAAGGATAGTTGATCGTAAAACTTAGAGTAAAGGCCCGCGCGCGGATTGTCTTTATCCCGTAAGTTGCCCAGGCCAGCATTTTTAAATTCGCCCCCATTGAAGCCTTTCGCTTTGAGGTGATTGAGGAAGATACTGGAATTTTTTGGAGCCCAGCCAATGAGCCATTTTTCTGCCGTTTCTTTACTGAAACCCCGAGATTTTAGATAGTCGCGCGCGTGCTGGGCATCGGGAGATTTCAGGAGGAGTTTGTGAAAATAGCGGGCCGCTTCGTTGTTGATCTCTTTGAGCCGGGAGATGCGTCGTCGGCGTTTATCAGCCTCTGGGTCATAGACATCTTCGATGATGGGAATGTTGGCCCGATCAGCGAGTTTTTTGACAGCATCGATAAAGGGAAGATTTTCGTAGTTTATCAAAAAACCGATGGCATTACCTGACTCTTTACACCCGAAGCAGTGGTAGTATTGACCTGCGGGATTAATATTGAAGGAGGCGGTCTTTTCCTGATGAAATGGGCAATTACAGACGAAGTTTGTGCCCGCACGCTTGAGTGGGAAGTAACTTCCGATGAGATCGACAATGTCAGTGGCATCGAGAACCTGAGCTACTGTTTCTTCTGGTATTCGTCCCACGCGGGAGAGCTTGGCTAGAATCTGACGCGGGGGGAAGATTTTTGCGGAGAAGGAATTGGACAAGAGGGAGAGGAAAATGAACAAATGGACTGGCGCTCTTTTTTGAACTTGTTAGAACACGCCCATGTCTCAACGCATCTTAGTGACTGGAGGATCTGGATTTTTAGGAAGCCATTTATGTGACCGTCTCATCGAAGGGGGGCATCAGGTGATTTGTCTCGATAACTATTTCACTGGGCGGCGGGAGAACATTGAGCATCTCATCGGGCATAAACGTTTTGAGCTTCTGAGACATGATGTCACGGACCCAATCAAGCTGGAGGTCGATCAGGTGTATAACTTAGCCTGTCCCGCTTCTCCGGTGCATTATCAATACAATGCCATCAAAACGATGAAGACCTCAGTGATGGGCGCAATTAACATGCTGGGACTCGCGAAGCGCACGAATGCACGCATTCTTCAGGCATCGACTTCGGAGGTGTATGGTGATCCAGAGGTCCATCCACAGAAGGAAGAATACTGGGGGCATGTGAACCCGATCGGGATTCGCTCCTGTTACGATGAAGGGAAGCGAGCAGCAGAGACTCTATTTTTCGACTATCACCGTCAAAACGGGGTCGATATCCGGGTGATGCGAATTTTTAACACCTACGGCCCAAGGATGGATCCAGATGATGGACGGGTGGTTTCTAACTTTATTGTCCAGGCCTTGAAGGGAGAGGATATAACCCTCTATGGAGATGGATTACAGACGAGATCCTTTTGCTACTGTGACGATCTCATCGAAGGGATGATGAGGCTGATGAATGGAGAACACACGGGACCGATGAATATCGGGAATCCTAATGAGTTTACCGTAAAAGAATTGGCTGAACAGGTTATCGAACTCACTGGAAGTTCTTCTAAATTAACACACCTGCCACTCCCTTCCGATGATCCAAAGCAACGCCAGCCGGATATTTCGCTCGCGAAAGAGCATCTCGACTGGGAGCCTAAGATTCAATTGCGGGAAGGTCTGGAGAAGACGATTGCTTATTTTAAAGGAATTGCTTGAGCCAGGATTCAGAGAGTTGAAAAATGTCGTTGTAAATGATTTCTGCTAAAAAGAAGAAGGCTCTGGCTCGAAAGGCACGGAAGAAGCTCAAAAAACGACTCCCAAAGACTCGAAGGGAGGCATCAGATATAAAGATTCAGCTCTGGGCTCCATGGCAGAGACTTCTGATTGCGGGGCTGAGTTTCGTATGGCTTGGTCTGAGTATTCATTTTTACGAAAGCTCTCTACTGCTTGCCTCAATTTTCGGCCTACTTTTCGTGGGATTTCTTATCGTCGCTATTATTGGGCGCAGAAAAACTATCGACTCGATCATTGAGGGGTTAGATCTGCCTGTCGATCTTGTGAGTTCAATTTTTGATGGCCTCTTTTAAAATGAGTTCGGGAGAGTCTCTTTGAGCCAAGATTCGCGGCGAAACCAATTCTGCTGCCGCTTCGCGTATTGGCGGGTGGCCGTGGTGATTTTTTCGAGACAATCTTCGAAGCTGAGCTCGCCCCGGAGGTGGGCTTCGATTTCACGCACGCCGATGGCTTGACGGGCGGTAGTGGCAGATTCGGGAAGGTTTCGTACTTCTTCGATGGCGCCACTTTCTAACATTTGACGGGTGCGCTTGGCGATTCGTTCAGCCAGGGCGGGGCGCTCCCATGTGAGAACTAGCCCCTCAAGATGGGAGGTGTCTTGTTCGAAATTTTGTCGTCTGGTGGAGGCTTTCTCTCCGGTTAAGAGGCAGATTTCTAGCGCTCGGCTGAGGTGACGTCGGTTACCGGAATTTTGTTTTGTCTGACGCTGCCATTCCTCGGGGTCGAGGGTTTTGAGTTGGCGTAGGATTTCTGAGAGGTCGAGTTGGTCGAGCTTTTGGCGAAGTTCGGGATCGCCTGGTGGGGCTTTCGCCGGGCCGTGGGTGAGGAATTTAAGATAGAGGCCGGAGCCTCCCACGATGATGGGCTTTTTCCCTCGGGAGGTGATGTCTTGGATGACAGGCTGAGCTAGAGAGTGGTAGCGAGCAGCATCCATGGTCTCGTTAAGATCGCAGATTCCGAAAAGGTGGTGAGAGGCTTGAGAACGTTCTTCCCCTGTGGGGGCGGCGCTAAGGATTTCCAGCCCTCGATAAACCTGGAAGGCATCAGCATTGATGATTTCACCATCAAGTTCGTGCGCTTTTTGAAGGGCAAGGGAGGTTTTCCCGGAGGCGGTGGGTCCGCAGATGTAGAGGGGAGTAATCATAAAAAAAGCCCGCCCGGCGAGAATGCCGAACGGGCTGAAGCTTGTAAAAACGATTTTATTGCTGCCCTTGAGGTTCCTCGGGAGGAGTGGCTGGACGTGGAGTCTCATCTGGCTCCGGAGTGTCACTGATCGGAGGTTGGCCCTCGCTTGGGGCTGGCCCCTCTGAGGTGGCTTCATTCACGATGAGAGTGCGTCCCATGAAGGGTTGGTCGTGAAGCACTTCTACCGCGCGCTTCGCTTCTTCAAGGCGGGCCATCTTGACAAATCCGTATCCCTTCGAGCGATGGGTGTTGCGGTTGTAGACAATGTCGATGTGACGCACCGATCCTACTCCTTTGAAAAGATCTTCGAGATCGCTCTCAGTGGCATCGTAGGAAAGATTTCCGACGTAGAGGCGGGTGGCCTGAAGTTTGGAGGCGTCTGGGGTTTGGCGCGCTCTTTTCCGTTTACTGCGATTTTTAGCGTTCCGTGTATTGCTCTTTGGTGGGCGGGACTCGCCTTCATCTTTATTGCGCTCAGGTCTCGGGCTGCTCTTACGCTCGACGGTCTTAGGTTTCCAAAGTCCGAAGAAGTTGAGAAATTTATCCCAGAAGGTGATGGGCTGAGGAGCGGGACGGCGGCGGCGCGGTTTGCGGTTTTCCCCGTTACGATTGTTATTCCGGTTTCCCTGTTTGCGAGGAGGACGTTTTCCACCTTTGTGATCAGAGTTTTGATCGTTGTTCCGATTCCGGTTTCTATTACGGTTCCGATTTCTATTGCGGTTCCGATTTTTGTTCGGGTTATCATTATTTTGACCTCCCTCAGAGGAGTGGTCAGACGGTTTTTTATTTGGTGATTCAGACATGGTGTCGAATAATTGGTGTAGTTTATCACCAGAAAGTTAGCTTACATCGGGCGGAATCGGCTGGCCCTAGGAGTTGTTAAATTCTGAGGGGGTTCGATTTCGACGCTGATGGGAGGCTCGGCGTGAAGTTCCGGTGAGTGGCGAGAGGAGAACGGATAGGGAGATGTCAGTGAGGTGCGATCTGGTGAGAAATCAATAAGATCGCGCTGGTATGCTCCAAAGCCAATTTCGCTTCGCTAACCGGGACGGTATTAGGGGAATTCCCGATGGCAAGAGGTAATGCAGATGAATATGGGAATACGTTGACTCGTCTTAATGGTCCCGTTTAGATATCATCTTATGAAATTTACTCTCCCTTTTTTCTCTCTGCTTGTACTTTTGTTATCGAGTTGTGCCCATGTCATTAAAAAAGATCATGGTTTTAAGCAGACAACGGCGGTGACCGTGAATGGGGCACAGGTAAGAAGCGGTTTGAAACCGATGGGAGGGACTCAAGGGCTATCAATTTCTGCGATGGTGGTTACGGTAGGCACAGGTTCTACGGATGGACCTTTTCTCTGGAGAGTCGAAGCAGAGGGAAAAGAGGGGGTTCACGAGTGGTTGAGAGTGAATAAGGTCCGTGTCACTACGCAGACGACGAAGCGGGATGAGTGGTACCCAGCTAAAAACTTAGGGGTGAATGCGCCTTTCAAAAAGGATCCGTTCAAAGAAGGCGTAAGTTTCGCGCAGTATCAAATTCCTGGGAGATTGACGGTGATGCCGAGAGAAGATGGCAAGGTGAAGCTTCACTTGAACGTCTCGGTAAAAGCCAATGGTAAGATACAAAGCCGGTGGATTAAAATTGAACTGGATCCAGAGTCTAAGCGGAATAATGAGTCGATCTTTTTACCAACGGAAATTGTGAAATCCTTTAAGAAAGACCCACGCGGTTGGGATTGGTAATTTTTTGACAGATTCTTTTTCTGTCGACGATCAGCATTGATTCTTCGTGCTAAATCAGCTAGCGCATTGATGTGCGAAGAGTCATTTGGTTTGTGCTTGATTCTGTAGGGATCGGTGGAGCTCCTGATGCGGCTGCTTTTGGAGATGAAGGTGCTGATACGTTGGGCCATATCGCCGAATGGTTTGCGGAAGAGAAGGGGCGTCTTTTGAGTTTGCCGAACCTTCAACGCCTCGGTTTAGGCGAGGCATATCGGCTCGTTCACGGGAAGATGCCACGAGGATGGGAGCCGGGAATTGTAAAAGCATCTTATGGCTCTGCCTGTGAGGTCTCGACAGGTAAAGATACTCCGAGTGGGCATTGGGAGATGGCCGGGGTTCCGGTAACTTGGGATTGGACCTACTACGGTAATGGTGAGAATGCTTTCCCGCAGGATCTGTTAGAAAAGATCTATAAGGAAGCTGGAATCAAAGGTTCGCTGGGAAATAAAGCTTCCGGCGGTACTCGGATTATCAAAGAACTAGGGCAGCAGAGTGAGGTGAGTGGGTTGCCGATTTTTTATACTTCGGCAGATTCCGTTTTTCAGATTGCGGCCCATGAACATTCATTTGGTTTAGGCGCGCTGTATCGGCTTTGTCGGACTATACGTGAGCTTTTGATCGAAGAAAAAGTTGGGCGAGTGATTGCGCGGCCATTTGTAGGGGAGGCCGGTGCTTATGAACGCACGGGGAATCGGCGAGATTTTTCTATGCAACCGCCGAGGCCCACCGTTTTAGAGCTGATCGAGAAGAAGAAAAATACGGTCTACGGGGTGGGGAAGATCAGCGATATATTCGCTCATACAGGAGTTTCGCAAGAGCTGAAGGCTTCCGGTCATGAAGATCTATGGAAGAATACGCGGGAAGCTCTTGGGAAAGCGGGTGACGGAGATCTGGTGATGACGAATTTTGTCGATTTTGACATGCTCTTTGGTCACCGCCGAGATCCTCGTGGTTATGGGATGGCTCTTGAGCTTTGGGATCGTGAACTTGGGCGTTTTATCAACGAACTCCATGAAGGGGATCTGCTCGTTATTACTGCGGATCATGGAAATGACCCGACCTGGGCGGGAACAGATCATACCAGAGAGCAGGTTCCTGTTTTGATGATGGGAGCTGGTCGAAATGAATTTGGCGTGCGTTCTAGTTTCTCTGATATCGGCGCCTCGGTGGCAAAATGGCTGGGGGTGGAGATGGACGAAGGGGAGTCCATGATTTAATCTAACGCAATGTCGACACCTCATTTAGCAGCTGAAAAGGGAGCTTTTGCGGAAACCGTTCTTCTTCCTGGCGATCCGTTGCGCGCCAAGTTTATTGCCGAGACCTTTCTCGAAAACGTCATTCAGGTAAATGGAGTCAGAAATATGCTGGGGTTTACCGGCGAGTATCAAGGGACTCGTGTTTCGGTGATGGGCAGTGGGATGGGAATTCCTTCGATTTCTATCTACGCTAAGGAGCTGATCACGGAGTATGGGGTAAAGAATCTCATCCGGGTAGGCAGCTGTGGTGCCGTCTCGACTCAGGTCAAAGTACGAGACGTGCTCATTGGGATGGGTGGCTGCACTGATAGTGGAGTGAACCGTGCGCGTTTTGGGGGGTATGATTTTGCGGCAATTGCGAATTATGAACTCTTAGAAGCACATGTGCAGGCTGCCCGAGAGCTTGAGATTCCAGTGCAAGTGGGGAATCTCTTTTCTGCGGATCTGTTCTACACCCCCTTACCGGAAATGTTTGATCGCATGGAGGCGATGGGGATCTTGGCGGTAGAGATGGAAGCAGCAGGACTCTTCGGGGTGTGTGCAGAATTTGGTGCGCGAGGGATGGCGATCTGCACGGTAAGTGATCACATCCGCACGGGAGAAAGCACGAGCAGCGAGGAGAGAGAAAAAAGCTTCACCGCAATGATGAAGATTGCTCTTGAGGCGGCGAAACGTGTTGAAAGCCCTCAAGTTTCATCGTGAGGCGCTGATTTCTCAGCAGTGGTGTGATGGTGAGCTGCAGACGATCAGCGCAGGTGCTGGCGAGTCTCAGCCCTAGTCCGGCATGACTACCGGAGGTACGGGATTCATCTTTACGCCAGAAGCGTTCGAAGAGCCGTGTTAGATCTTGCTCTTCAAGGTCTGGCGCGGTGTTGGTGATTTCCACAGAGGTTTCAGCTATGGTGATATTTAGATCATCATTTTCAGGAGCATAAGCGACAGCGTTCCCAATTAGATTTTTAAGAATGATGTCGAGGTAGGAACGGTTTGTTAGAACCTGAGTGGCACCTTCTACGTTGATTTCTCGATCTTGCGGAATATGTCCTTCAATGAGCGGGCGTAGATCGATTTCTTCATCTTCTAGTTCGGCTGCAGAGCTGAGACGAGTGAGGGCTAAAATAGCTTCCGTGGTGGATTCCATGCGCTGGGCGCTTTGGAAGATATTGCGTAGCTCGGCATTTCCAAATTCCTCGGGCCAGGTTAGTCCGACTTCAGCAAGGGCTTTGATTTCAGCCGTGGGGGTGCGGATTTCATGAGCTAGATCACTGCCAAACCGTCTCTCTCGTTCAAATGCTTCTTCCAGCCGCTCTAGGAGATTGTTCACTTTCTGGGAGACGAGCTGAAGCTCAGTAGGGGAATCACTGGGATCGAGCCGGTAATCGAGATTTTTGGAACTGATGGTGGAAATTTGATTACTGAGATTCCCGAGGGGAGAAAGTCCTTTTTTGATACTCCAGACAACGATCAATCCGGCGATGGTAAGGCCACATAAGGTGGATAGGAAAATGGAATGACGGAGATCTTTCAGGGTTTCTCTCACTTCAGTGAGATCCTTGGCAACTACCAGATTCATGCCACGAGGACCGCGCCCTGGAGGTGGTTTCTTTTTTTGCATGATCCGGTATTCGATAGTTCGCAGATGAGTTCCGTCAGGGAGTTGCCTCAAATGGTAACTCTTTTGTCTTTGAAATGGTCCGAGGAAAGGCAGGTCTTGGTCCCTAAGGCTAGGAGAACGTTTGCGAGTATTGCCTTTAGGATCCCAGATTTGGAAGTAGTAGGCCGCGCCTTCTTCATAGATGCGTGCCTTCGTTTGAAAGCGTTTACGAAAACGTTCGTTAGGGCGCGAGAGGAGGAGAGGAGTGTCTACTGCGAGGAGTGCCAGCTCCTTATCGACGCTTGCGTAGAGAGCTTTCTGGGTGCTCAGATAGAGGGCGCTGGAACAAATGAGCCAGACTACCGCAAGGGCAGGCAGGATCATAAAGAGAAGTCTAGTTCCGATGGATTTCATGGCTTTAGAAGGTAGCCCTGCCCGCGGCGAGTTTCGATGGTAGGCGCTCCCTCACCACAGGCGGTGAGCGCTTTTCTGAGAGAGTAAATAGCAGTATCGACGACATTACTCATGGGGGTGGCAAGTTCATCATAGATGTGCTCCTCGATTTCGGTGCGTGAAACGACGGCGTCTTTTTTCAGAGCGAGGTATTCGAGTAGATTAAATTCACGAGCGCGGAGGGTGAGGGGTTGATCCCCACAGCGAGCCTGTTTCGAGAGGGTGTCGATTTCTAAGATACCGACCTGCAGAGTAGAATCTGCCTGATGGTAGGCACGACGGCACATGACGGCGACACGAGCGATGAGTTCATCGAGGGCAAAGGGTTTGATGAGGTAGTCATCGGCTCCTTGATTTAACCCGGTGACGCGATCCTGAATGGTGTCTTTTGCAGTAAGCAGGAGGATTTTCAGTGGAGATGCGTCTTTTCGAAGCTGGTGGAGAATTTCTAGGCCACTCATGCCAGGTAGCATGATGTCGAAAATTGCGGCATCGTAATTATTATTTTGAGCCATAAAGAGCCCCTCATTTCCATCTGCAGTATGATCGACTGCATAGCCATTCTTTCGCAGAGCGATGGTAATGGCTTTAGCAAGGGCGAGGGAATCTTCGACAAGGAGAAGGCGCATAAATGGAATCTACGGCAGCGAAGATGATGCGAAAATGATGGGACGGCTAGGCTGGAGGTATTTTTTCTCAAAATGATGAAGGACATCATCTTCCCATCATTTTGAACGAGGTATGGTGATGGTGTTATGAGAACAAAACAGACCCCAAAAACAATTGCAGCGATCAGTATCGGACTCAGCCTTCTCGTCAGTACCGCTTATGCCGGATCTAAGGAACGAAAGATGAAGGCCGATACAGATGGGAGTGGCACGGTGAGCTATGAGGAATTTCTTGCTCAAGCTAAGGAGCGTTTCATGAAGATGGATTCTGATAATGATGGGCAAATCACTTCTGCTGAGTTCAAGGCTCTAAGGGCAGGCGATAGTGGCGATCATCAGCGCGCTCAAAAAAAAGGTAAGGCTGGAAAAAAGCCAAAAGGTGCTCGAAAAGGAGGAAAGGGCAAGAAAGGGAAAGACGGACCGAAAGGTGAGCGGCTTTTACAGGATCGTAATGGCGATGGCGCGATCACCGAGGATGATATGCCGGAGCGGGCTAAGAAGATGTTCAAGCGTATCGACAAAGATGGGAATGGCGAAATTTCCACCAGCGAGAAAGAAGCCTTTCGCGATCGGATGAAGAAGCGGGGCGGGAAAAAAGGCAAGCGGGGTGGTAAGCGTGAACAGCGTGATTAAATCTGCATCTTCCCCCAAGTAAGCAGATCTAAGGAGAGTGGTGAAAGCCACTCTCCTTTTTTGATTCTTTTTGGAGTCTTCCTGAAGGTGTTTTTTTGTGTTAGGAGACATAAGAAATCAATGATGCGTCGTATTTTCCTGATGATCCTGGGAGCAATCCTGCTGACTGCTACCCCCACTTTGGTGGCGCAGGAATTGCAGCTGAAATCGGTAGCTGAAATCCGGGCTTTGAGTTTGGCTGAGGCAGTAACAAACCCTACGGTCAATCTGAGATTGCAGGTATTAAAGATCGGGGCGAAGAAGAATGGGGCCTTTGTTTCTGATGGGAAAGATGGGATTTATCTCGCCTTCACACACAGTTATCGGGGAAGTCGAAGTTTTCGGGCGGGTGAGATTTTGGATGTTTATGGGAAAGTTGCCCCTGGACGATTTCTTCCTCACATTTCAGCTGTTACAATTAAAAGACAGGGGTTTCGAGCTTTGCCAGCACCTCGAAAGATCGATGAGTCAAAATTTGCTGATCCTAGCCTTGATGCTCAATGGGTAAGTTTCTCAGGAACGATTCTTGATGTCATTGATGGAACAAATCCTCAAGAGCTGGGATTTCGAATTCAGTGTGGAGAAAAGACCGTGAATGCGCTTGTCTCTCGCAGTTATCTTGCGGAGCAACACCTTGCCAGTTTGATGCATTATCGGGTTAAAATCCGAGCGATTGCCTCAACGAAGGCCAATGAAAAGGGGCAGATGATCGCACGCTATTTCAGTGTCTCTCAATATCAGGACATTAAAGTGATACCTGAAAAGATCGAAGCGGTTACGGCAATGGATCAGCTCCTGAGACGAGGAGGTGATCATGAAGATGGAGTAAAGGTGAGGGGGCGTGTGCTCTATGCTAATGAGCGCGAGATTTATCTTCGTGGGGAGAAAGCTTCTGTCTACGTGAAGGCGCGCAATGATCATGTGAAGGTCGAGCGTGGCGCACTGCTTGAAATCGAGGGGCAGGTTCAGACGGGCCCAGTCCGGCCCATTATCTTGGCAAACCAGGTCTCTATCATTGAAACCGGGCCAGAGCTGGAACCTGTGAATATCACTTTAACCAATGAGGGCTACCATTCTTCTTTAAGCGACGAGTTAGTTACTTTGGAAGCCCAGGTCCGTGGAATTCGTGAAAATAATGATGGCTATGTGATCCAGTGCGAAGGTCACGAGATTCCTTTTGACGCACATATCGATAGCGGGATCACTCTTCCAGCTAACCTTCAGCGTGGAGCTACGATCCGATTGACCGGGATATGTAAGCTCACGGCGAGCCGTTTTTTTCTTCCCTTCCCATATCAAATGGATGGTTTTCGTCTGCGAGTTCGGGATTTGGGGGATCTTGAGATATTACAGGCTCCTTCTTGGTGGTCTGCGCGCCGCCTAGCTATCACCTTAGGGGGGATTGCGGCGATTGGGGTTCTTGCTTTTGTCTGGGCAATGCTCTTGCGATCTCAGGTGGCGAGTCAGACAAATGTTATTAGCGCCCAAGTGCAGCGGGAGGCCGCTCATGAGGAACGGCAGCGTCTGGCACGTGAGCTCCACGATACCTTGCAGCAGAATATGACGGGCATTTCCATGCAGCTGGATCATGCCCGACGGCATTTGGATGCCAGTCAACCTGATCTCACCAAGGATACACTCAATCGAGCGCAATCGATGTTAGATCAGTGCCGGCAGGAGACTCGGGAATCAATCTCTCAGCTTCGTAGTGCCACGACGACTCGAGGCTCTCTAGCGATTCTGGTAGAGGACGCCATGAGAGAAGAGGCTGAAATGCATGCGGTTACGCTTAAAGTTGAGACGGCAGGGAAGCCTTACCCACTCGATCCTTTTTATGTCAGGCATGCGGTTCGGATCACTCGTGAGGCCTTTAGTAATGCTCTTTCTCACTCGAAAGCGTCTAAAGTCCGGGTCAATTTTGTCTACTCAGATGAAGAGCTGGAAGTTCAGATCGAAGACAATGGGGCAGGATTTGAAACCCAAAAAGCACCGCCCAAAGGTCACTTTGGCTTAGTGGGAATGAAGGAGAGAGCAGCAAGGATCGGGTCAAAACTATCCATCAACTCCGAGCCTGGACGTGGCACGATGATCGATTTAAAGATTCCGCGTTCGCTCTCGATCGCAAAAGAGGCATAATATCTAGAACAACGTTATGAAAAAAATTCGAGTATTGATAGCGGATGATCATGAAATGGTTTTGAGAGGCTTAGCCGATGGCATCGGACCTCATCCTGATTTTGAGCTAGCTGGTGAAGTATCTACTGGGCCAGACGCGGTAGCAGCATACAAGGAGCAGAAGCCTGATGTTGTGCTATTAGACTTCCGTATGCCGGGTGCAAATGGAGATCAGGTGACCGAAGAGATTGTCGCCTTTGACCCCGAGGCAAAGATTATCATGCTCACCAGCTATGAATGGGAGGAAGACATCTGGCGGGCCGTGATTGCAGGAGCGCTTGGCTATATCCCGAAGTCCTGTCATATGGATGAGATTTACCAGTGCATCGTCGAAGTCGCGGCTGGAAAGCGTTATTTTCCGCCGAATATCATGCAGAAAATTGAGGCCCGTGAGAAACGTGAAACTCTCACCGCAAGGGAACAGCAAGTCCTTTCCCTCCTTGCGGGTGGTTTTAGCAATAAGGAAATTATGACCCATCTTTCGCTTTCGACAGGGACGGTCAGGACACACGTTTCCAGTATTTTAGCGAAGCTAAATGCTAATGACCGGACTCATGCGGTGGTGAAAGCGGTGCGTCGGGGCATGGTTCATCTGGATCTCTGATTTTTTTGCGATCAAATAAAGCATCCTTGATGATCTCTAAGATTTATTTATTTTCTAAATCAATGATCAATCAAGGCATCTTGCGTTCTGTAGCTGCGCTTATGGCGTGTGCTCTGCTGACCCAGTGTGCCAGTGTCTTTCCGCAAAAAGGTCGAGCCGGAAAGCTGAAATCGATTGGTTATACGCCGCTGAAGCTCCAGAAAATCCCAGGGGACGAGCGCTACTCTGGCACATTTGATGTCAATGGTGCTCCGATGAGGTTTTTGATCGATTCTGGGGCAAACAGCACGGATCTCACTGAGCGTTATGCTACCGAAGCCCGCCTAAAGCGTGATCCCTCAGTTTCTGTTATAAGTCGTGGAGCACTTGGGCGTGAAGTGAAGAGTGGTCTTGGGCGTGGTTCCTTGCGTATCGGGCCTGTCGTTGCTGAAAATTTTGCCTTCACCATTGGCCCTGATACAGGAAAGCGAACTGCGACGAGCCGTTATGCGGGCCAGATCGGTCTGGATGCCATGTCTGCGGCAGGATCGCTCATCGATATCCAGCGCGGAGCCTTGTGGGTTCCTGAAAAGGTGAAGCTGGCAGCCTTTCATGGTCGTCCAGTCTCGCTGGGGATTCAGCGCGGTCTGGGGCTGAAGGCTTTGAAATTGTATCCTGCAGGGAGATTTCCTCATTTAATTCTTGAGGGTCGAGTCGATGGGGATCAGGTGACCTGGGTCGTCGATACCGGTGCAGAAGTCTCAGTTATGGCGGAGGAAAGTTTTTTGAAATTCAATCTGCCAAGTGAGGTCACGAACTCCAGTATGATCGATGCCGCAGGAGATAAGATCCCTGTCAGAGCGGCAGTTCTCTACAATGTCGAATTCCCAGGGGTAAATATTGGCCAGTTCTCACTCATCGTTGCGCCACTTGCCGATGTTCGGCGTGTCTTCAAGGATAGCAACGGGCGGCCCGTCGATGGTATTTTAGGAATGGATTTCCTGACCCAATCTCAGGCTCTCTTAGACCCTGGCTCTAAAGTTCTTTACGTGGGAGCACCGTAGATTTAGTAGATTTCGCCTACTTTTGCTGTGCCAGAATCCGTTGATGAGTGGTCTGCGGTGGTCTTTCGAGCGCGTCGAGAAGCTTGAGCGCTTCCCATGCTGCGCGGACGTTATGAATCCGGAAAATTTGAGCTCCTTGGCGGACTCCGTGTGCAAGAAGAGCGAGAGTTCCTGGATCTCTTTCCTGTGCTTGAGGTTGATCTAAAACGTCATCGATCAGACCTTTCCGGGAAATCGGTAAGAGTAGAGGGCGTTCAAACTTATGAAGCTGGGCGAGTTCTTTGAGCAAAAGGATATTATCGTCTTTTTGTTTCGCGAAATCGATGCCCGGATCAAGAATGAGATGTTCCATAATTAAGCCTGCATTAAGAGCTAGGCGGATTTTTTCGCGGAAGAAATCCGTCATCTCAGCCATGAGATCAGGCCATTGTTGGTGAGTGTGGCTTTCCTTCGGCAGGCCGACGGAGTGCATGATCAAGAGGGCGACATCATGAACGGCGCAGGTTTCTGCATTCCTAGCGGTGGGAAGGGCAGACATGTCATTGAGAATATCAACTCGCTGAGAAAGCACGGCTTCGGCGACTTCTGGCCGCCAAGTATTGACTGAAAGGAGAGGCTTTTGGAGCTGCGTTTCATCCGCAGTCTGAGCTTCCTCAAGGAGCTGGGGCCAATGGGTAAGAAAAGACTGCAGGCGGGAAATTTCTTCGGTGACAGAAATAGGACCACGATTCGTACGCGCTGACTCTGCTCCGATATCGATGATATCAGCCCCGTCAGAAATTAGCTGCTTAGCCTGGGCGAGCGCTTTTTCGGGATCGAGAGTGCCATCGCCAGAAAAGGAATCGTCATTGATATTGACGATTCCCATGAGCAGAGGACGCCGAGGGAACTCAATGGTGCGGCCGGGAACTTGTAGAATCATGGTGCAGTCAGGGCGCGGCCATTATCGGCAGCAGTGAGTCCTTCCAGAAAGGGAACGGCAGTTTGAGCCCAGAGTTCAGGATCCGGATAGGAGCCTGCTTCCTCTTCTCCGAAACAGGTGCGGAGCATGTCGGTATTGATGATACCAGGGTTTAGGGCGATGGCGGCGAGACCATCGGGAAGTTCTTGCGCTAGAGCCTGAGTGAGCCCCTCGATGGCCCACTTTGAGGCACAATAGGGAGCGACTTCTGGAGAGCTGGATCGGCCCCAGCCAGATGAAATATTCACAATGATACCACTGCCTTCAGCGATCATCATCGGGGTTGTATGACGGATCAAATTTGCCACCCCATTGATATTCGTAGCGGTGAGATGATCGAATTCATCGGCAGAAATTTCCCACAGAGGGGCTGGTTCGTTGATGATAGCGGCATTGTTGATCAGCATATCGGGAGCTCCTTCTGCCAGGACCGCACTCTCGACAAAATCTTCCACACTTCCATCATCAGAAACATCGCAGGAGATGAAACTTGCGTTAGGGTATTGTTCAGAAAGGCGTTGCAGCGCAATCTCATTTCGTCCGCAGCCGACTATGGTATGCCCTCTCTTAGAGAGGGCGTCAGTGAGAGAAAGTCCCAGTCCCTGGGTGCAGCCCGTAAGCCAAATAATCATGAACTGATCATGAATCGTGGCTGGCCATTAGTGAAGTGGGAACTCACATTTTGCGGATGGATCACGAGGTGCTCACCATCGGAAAGCGGAAATTTTATCCCGGCGAATGTGGAGTGGTGGATCTTCCGGTGGGACGTCTCGTCTGTCATGCTGAGCTTGATCTTCGCGTTCACGTTTTTCGGGGGAAAAAACCTGGGCCATGCCTCTTAGTCACTGCCGGAGTGCACGGAGATGAACTCAATGGCGTCGAAATCGCTCGTAAACTCGTAGGGCATAAATGGCGCGGCTTAAAAGGGGACTTACTCATTATCCCGGTGGTCAATGTTTCTGCCTTTCTTCTTCGCTCGCGTTACCTGCCTGATCGGCGCGATCTGAATCGACTCTTTCCGGGGAATGCGGATGGAAGTTTTGGTTCTCGCATTGCCCGGACATTGATGGATCAAATTGTCTCCCAGTGCACTCACGCTATCGATCTCCATACTGCTGCTACAGGCCGAATCAATCTTCCTCAGACCCGTCTGGCGGATCGTGTCGAAGGGTCTCGTGAAATGGCGAAAGCCTTTGGTGCTCCCGTTATTTTGAAAGCCAAAGTTCGCAATGGAAGTCTGCGTGCGGCCTGTGAAAAGCGAAAAATGCCCTACGTCCTTTTTGAGGCAGGAGAAGCCCTTCGGCTAGAGCTTCCAGCAGTGACCTTTGGATTCCGGGGCGTGATTCGGGTCATGCGTCATCTTCAGATGCTACCGGAGCGGAAAAAGGATGCCGAATTCCCATCTGCTTTTTGTGATTCCAGTCATTGGCTTCGTGCTGAGGTGGGTGGAATTTTCCGAGCTCTCATTCCGTTGGGGCGGGCTGTTGAGCTTGGTCAATTGATCGGAGTTATCGGAGATCCCATGGGACGGGAGGAGCGAGAGTTACGCTCAGAGCGTAGTGGCATCGTCATTGGACGAACTACTGCGAGTTTGGTCGATGAAGGGGATGCGCTCTTTCACGTTGGTCAGACTCGGGCGGATCCTGAGCGGGCAGAAGAGCGCATTACCCGAAGCGCGGAAGAGGTTCTCCCTGACTTGGAGCGGCCTGTCTTTCGAGATGCCCATGCTGACCAATAGGCTGATTTTTACAAAACGTTGATGAATTTAGCAAATTCAAGGCGTTATTTAGCTGGGAAAACAGAATTTTACACCTGAGCAAAGCCTCACTACGCTCTACTGAAAGATCATTACCTATCCAATTAAGCCATGAAAACTAGACACTGTCTCTCCGCTCTCCTTGCGAGTGCACTACTTGTCGGGACTGCTTCTGCACAGGAGCCCAAAAAGAAGAAGCCCGATTTTCCACCATTTTCCGAACTAATCGATGGGTATGAGTTGATTACTCCCTCAGATGATAGCAGTAAAAGCCTCTACACCATTTATCGGCGGAATAAAGACCAACAGCTTCTTGCTGAATTACCTCGTGAATTTGCAAAACAACGCCACTACATCGCTCTCACTGTTGCTAGCGGTGGAGCCTACGCCGGACTGCAGGCGGGTGAGCGTTATGTTTATTGGAGGCAATACGGAAAGCGTCTAGCTCTAGTAGAACCGAATGTCCGGATTCGTTCCACCGGTGACCAAGCGTCTAAATCCTCAGTGAAGCGCCTCTTTACAGACCGAGTTCTTCTCGATGTGCCCATTCTCGGTAAGAAGAAAAATGGAGGCCCATTGATTGATCTCGATGCGCTTCTCATCGGTCATGCTTCCAAGTTTTTTGGAAGAGAAGCTCGGGGAATTAACTCTCGGCTCACGAGCATTAAGACAGCCAAGGGCTTTAAGGATAATATCGAGATTGGCCTGGAGGTCCCGACCTCAAATGGTCAGCTCCGCACCTTTCATTACTCCATCAGCCAGATCGTTCCTGATAAGTCATACAAGCCTCGGAAGGCGGATGAACGGATTGGCTACTTCACCACTGCCTACACCGATTTTGGAAAATTCAAAGAGGATGAAACTCGGGTGCGCTACATCAATCGCTGGCACCTCGAAAAGGCTGATAAGAATCTCAAACTGAGTCCTCCGAAAAACCCTATCGTTTTCTACATCGAGCACACCACCCCGATCCGCTACCGCCGCTGGGTGCGTGAGGGAATCGAGGTCTGGAATAAAGCCTTTGAAAAAGTCGGCATCATCAATGCTATCGAAGTCCGTCAGCAAGATGCCGTCTCTGGAGCTCACATGAAGAAGTCTCCTGAAGATGTGAACTACAACTTTGTCCGTTGGTTAAACAATGGCATCGGGACCGCAATTGGGCCAAGCCGGGTCAATCCGCAGACAGGACAAATTTTAGATGCAGATATCATCCTCACCGACGGCTGGATTCGCCACTGGTGGTCTAAATATAATGAACTCCTTCCTGATGTTGCGATTGAGGGCTACTCACCACAAACGCTCACTTGGCTGGCACAAAATCCTAAATGGGATCCGCGCATTCGCTTAGCCTCACCCGAACAGCGTGAGAAAATTCTCATCCAGCGGGCGCGCGAAGGCGCTCAACCATTCGGTGGCCATGCTGCTGCCACGGTGAACTCTGATCTCATCGGTGATGATGAATTTGACGGACTGAAATCCCGCTACTCACAGCGCAATGGCCTCTGCATGGCTGCCAACTGTAAGACTCATGGTATCGCCATGATGCAGATGGCTCGCACTATCATTGCAGATGAAGAGGCTGAAAAAGCGAAAGATGAGAAGGATAAGCCAGAGGGGAAGAAAAAGCCTCAGGAGCAGATGGTCGATGGCATTCCTGAGTCATTCATTGGACCTCTTCTCGTTGACCTTGTTGCTCACGAAGTAGGGCATACCCTCGGACTACGTCATAACTTTAAATCTTCCAGCGTTTTCACCATGGAGGAAATTAATAGTGAAAAGGTGAAGGGTAAGAAGGCTCTCGCTGGCTCCGTGATGGACTACATCCCCATCAATATGAACGTCGAGACCGGTGAAGTTCAGGGCGACTACGGAATGATTGATATCGGGCCTTACGATTACTGGGCCATCGAATACGGTTACTCTCTTGAGAAAAATTTGAAGCCGATTCTTGATCGCGTTGCAGAGCCTGAACTGGTTTTTGCTACTGATGAAGATACTTGGGGGCCTGACCCGCTTGCTCGTCGTTATGACTTTGCGAAAAACCCTCTCACCTACGGTGAGAACCAGATGCGCCTAGTCAAAAAACATCGCGGTAAAATTGTCGAAAAATTCGTCAAAGATGGCCAGAGCTGGTCTAAAGCTCGTCGTGGCTACCTCATGACTCTCAGCAGCCAGATGCGTGTGGTTAGCATGATGAGTAACTGGATTGGGGGAGCCTTTGTCCATCGCGATAAAAAAGGTGACCCGAATGGGCGCTCTCCGATCGAGGTCGTGCCAGCAGAAGACCAGCGCAAAGCCTTGGAGTTTGTGATGAAGAATGCCTTTGCAGATGACGCCTTTGGTCTTACCCCGAAACTACTTAAGCACATGACCGTGGACAAGTGGTGGGATGATGATGGCTTCTCAGCCAGTATCTTTGAAGATCCTACCTGGCCGATCCATGATCGTGTTCTCGGTTTACAAGCCTCTGTTCTGACCTCCCTCATGAACCCATCGACTCTTCAGCGAGTTTATGACAATGAATTCCTGGTCCCGGCAGACCAAGATGCTCTGACCCTCCCTGAGCTTCTCGGTAAAATCCGGAAATCCATTTGGTCTGGCGTCGATCAAGGAATTGATAAGAAATCACCTGTCGCTACTTCAAGAAAGCCGATGCTTTCCAGTCTGGAGCGGAACTTGCAGAAGGAACATCTTGAGCGTCTTGTCGATTTAGTGAAGCCCGGTAAAGGCTACACGGCAGCACACAAGCCCATTTCAGATCTCGCTTCTGAGCAGCTCGCTATCATCAAGTCCTCCGTGGATAAGATTAAGGGAAGCAAGAAGCTGGACCCATACACCCGTACCCATCTCGCAGACATTAGTAAACAGATTACGAAGGTTCTGGATGCCGATTATGTCATCGATGTCAGCCCAAAGCCGAATCGTATGCCGATGTTTATTTTCGGAAAACAAGGTGAACAGAAGTAAGAAGCTCTCCATTTAAGCCTTTTTAAAAAATCCTCGTGGTTCGCCACGGGGATTTTTTTTGATCACATGTAAAAAAGATATTTTTTCTGAAACGCTTTTTCACATCTGTCGAAAGAAGAGGGCATGAAGGTAATTCTTTCTTTGATCCTATTGATGTGTATCTCTCTTTCTTCCTCTTGGGCGGTGAACTGGGGAAGAGAAACGGTGGCCACTGGCGATGAGTCAGGCGCGTCTTGCGCGGTAGCTGTTGATCGATTCGGCCGCGTCCACACCGTATATTCCCAGACCAATGATGCGGGGACGGGAACTCTCTTTAAGTATCTTATTCGCGAGAGTGCGAGTAATGGCTTCAATGACGAATCGGAGAGTGTTGATTTAGCATTTTTTCGCACTGAGGATGAAATTAGATTCCTTGCAATGGACATCACCGATGATTTGGTCGTTCAGGTTGTCATCGTCGATAGTTTGGGTTTATTACGTATTTTTGAATCTGAGGAAGATGGAACTTTTGATGATACGGTCGCAGTGTTTGATGCGAATCCAGACATAGCGACAGGCGGTGTTGATATTGAGTCACGAGAGAGTGGGATTTTTCGGTCTGCCATCGTGTATCATTCGATAGTGGGGCTGAGAGTGATTGAGCAAAGTAGTAATGGGAGCTGGGGCAGTGCCCAGACTCTGATTAGTGGTGGTGCGAGAGGGCAACGTCCCTCGATCATCAATACTCCAAGAGGAATCGAAGCGGATTCAGCGGTGATTCGAGTTGTCGCCTCTTATGATGATGCGGGCGAAAGGATCGAGACCGTTCGTCAAAATGTGCTGAATGCTTGGAGTTTATCATCCACCATTCAAGACGGTCTCCCAATCATTACGACGCCGGATCTCGCCTTTCGTAATGGTAGGCTTGGCGTAAGCTTTACGCAGCAGAATGAAGTGAGTGTGAGTGAGTTTCTTCCACGTCCTGGGACGACAGGAGATCTTTTTTCAGATTATCAATGGACGACACGAACAGTAGTCGGTCCTGATGGATTGGATGAAACAATGGGCGAGTTCTACGGGCAGAGAGCGCCTTTTGATTATGATCTGGCAGGGGCGCCTACCGTCGTTGTGACCAAGAATACTTTAGCGCTCTTCATTCTCCGCACACTGGAGATTTCAGAGTGGCGCCGCATGCCTGTTTTTGGTTGGAGCAAAAGCGTCATTGAAACGCTTCCTACCGTTTCAGGGCTCGCTGCTCAATGGACCTCAGACGCAGGTGTAGATTTAGTTAAAAGTAGCACTGGTGACCCTGCTTTGGTCTATGAGCGGGATCGAGGTGATGAGTCGGACTTGGTCTTTGCTCGTCCCATCCCTGAACCTTGGGTGATTCGTCAGCCGGATGAAGGCGCGGACTTTAGCATCAGTTTTGCCCCCGCGATGACCACAAACGAAAGGGGAGACATTCATCTAATGTATAGCGTCGCAAGTGGGGGCACTTTTTTAAATCCGACGCAGTATCAAATGCCACGCTTAGAAACGATTTCTAATGGCGTTCGTACTACCGTCAGTATTCCTGCTTCTGCTAATCCCATCGTGAGTTGGGCTGTTGCAGAACCTCCTCAAGATACTATTCATCTTGTTGGACTACAGCTGACAGAGTTGTCGTCTGAGACAGGGAATCTTCTTTATTATCAGAGAT
>CALGMJ010000172.1 GCA_937958875.1 uncultured Verrucomicrobiales bacterium
TGAAGATGTGAAGACGACGGAGGTCTACGCCCATGCGGCTCAGGTGGGAAATAGCCGAGGAGTGCGTAGTCCGCTGGATGGCATCTTGGGCTGAGAGATTGAGACAGAATTTACGAAATTTACAGAATGAGATGAGGGGCAAAGATTTGGGAAAGGAGGAAACTTGAAAGGAGCGAAGGCTGTGACAGCCTCACAGCCTTCACGAGGCTCCTTCTTCTGGTGAACTACCTCACTCGACTACCAACGATCCATTGGCGTCAATTGATGAGCTGCATCCAGGTAGCGGCAAGAGAAGTGCAGTCTTTATGAGGGTCCATTCATCATTCATACATGTCGGCAATCAGTTTTGAAAGTGCTCCAATCTCTCAGAAATCAAAGACCTTTTCCTCGCTCATTTGTTCGCCTCGTCGCATTGTGAGCTTCCATAAATTCACTGCGACGAGGATGAGAAAAGCTCATGAATTTCGAAGCTTTGAGGTGCTCAAAATCGCTTTATTTCATCAGCCAGGCGACCTTCCCGAACCTGAATCCGCCCAGAAATTCTGATGAAGAGTTAAAAAATAAGTAAAAAAATGAAACTGAGCTAAAACGCCTGCGATCTCATGAGTGCTCACAAGAGAGCACCCGAACAAAGAGATTATGAAAATCACAAAGACCGTATTGGTAGGCACTTCAGCTTTATTCTGCAGCTTAAGCCAAGTAAGCGCGATTACCGTCCTTCTGGGCGACCAAGATAACTTCGCTCTAGGTGGAGCATCAAATACTCCCCCAACCCGGACCTCATTCGGCACAGCCCTCACTTACGAAACCAATAACCGCATTACCTTTAGTGGCGTTCAAAAAGGCTTCGATAATGGTAATCAGAACCGAGTGTTCGGCGCGACGTTCACTAACATCACTAATCTTGATCTATCATCGCCGGTGACGCTTAGGCTGGCCTTACAATCCACTGACCCTGACACAGATTCAATCGGCTTTCAATTTAACGACTCAACTCTCCCCTCATCAACTCCTACTGGGAGCTACTTCCCACAAATGCTCTGGGGACAGCCGATTAATGACTTTGTCAGTGCGAACTCCACTAGTGGAGCTCTTACTTCTGGTGTCACCTTAGAGATTGATCTGAGAACTCTCACTTCGACTGGACTAGGAACTAATAACCTGGCCGAGTCGATCAATTCACTCGGCTACTTAGATGTGATCGTCCAAGATGATACTCAAGTCGACTTTCTGGAGCTAACATATAATGTTAACACGGTGCCGGAGCCTAGCGTTTCTATTAGCTGCATTATCGCAGCGTGTGGCCTCATGGCCAGAAGACGCAGGAAGTAAGCCTAATAGGACTTAAGATATCCTTTACAAGCCAAACCTCGTACGAGGTTTGGCTTATTTCTCATTATTACTTACTCCCTAAACTCGAAAGATATTCGATCAAGTCTGTAAATTCCTGCGTGGTTAAGCTGTCTCCTAGTCCAGCTGGCATCATGGAATTCGATTGATGCTGACGACTTTTAATGTCTTCAGTTTTCAGTTGGGTGACAATTCCGACAATGTTTCGAAGATCGATCTGTCCATCCTGTTCCCGAGTGACGAAGCCCATGTGAACAGCTCCATCTTTCATGGTCACGAGTTCGGTTTGAAAACCTTGGGCGACGACAGCATTTGGAGCGAGGATGGATTCGATCAGATAATCACGAGTAAATTTCCCACCGGCAGTTCCTAGGTAAGGCCCCTTTTGCACCGCCGCTTGGTCGACAGCATGACAGGCTATACAGCCCTGACTCACGTAGAGAGCTTCCCCTTTCACGGCATCCCCAGTTTCGGTCATCGCAATACGAGTGACTTCTGCGGCGGGTAATTCAGCGACTTTCTTACCACCTTCCGCTTTTGCGGCAGCGATGATTTTCTTAGCAGCCTTCGCGGCGGCGATGAGTGTGTCATTGTCACTCTCAATGGCGTTTTCAATCTGACTCTCAAAACCTGTGACTTTGAGATCTGCTAAGGCCAAAAAGAACCCTTCTTCACGTGGATTATTCCGAGCCTGATTCAGGGCATATTGTTTGAAATTCTTCTTCGCTAAAGGGCTGCGAGCCATGGTGAGAAGGACCTGCCAAGCGACTCGGCTGGCCTGCACGCTGCCTTTCTTCGCGTGACGACGAAAGTCTTTCCGGTAGATGACATGGGTCGGTTGGTTAACAAATTCAGAAAGTTCACGAGCGACTTCACTTCTTTCTTTTTCGTGCTCAAGCCAGTTTGCGAGAACTTCGATTTGCGGTTTATTCGCCTTCCCATCTGGCACTCTTCCAAGAGCGCGGAACGCTTTGAGCCGTATTTCCCACGGGCGTGTTTCATCCAGTGCGGAAGATTTTAAGATAGTGATCTGTGCCTTATCTGGATGCGCGGTATTGAGGGCGAGGGCGAGCGGGTCACGCTCGCCAAGGTCTAGCTTTGAAATCTCGATCCGATTACGACTGAAGATTTCTAAGGCCCGGCCGCGCTGAGAGGCGGGAAGTTTTTTATAGAAATCCTCTAGGACTTTCTGAATGCGTGAGGTTTCACTCCAGGTGGCGAGATTAAAGTAAGGCCCACGATCATCAGGACGTGTCCCCCACCAATATTTCCGGTTCCATGGGCCTTCTTGGTAATAGAGCCGAGCGAGAATATCGATTGCCTGCCATGAGTCTGCCGATTGATCGAGACGCTGGAGGAGTTCTTCGATGACTTCTTTTCGATGAAGTCGCTTGAGCGCAGTCTGAGCGACGGGCTGAGAAAAGTGCTGAAACAGAACTTCGTGATGCCCTAGCTTAGTAAGTGATTGAGTACAGGTATGGCGAATGCGTTCGTCTTTCGAATGAGCAGCGAGAGCTAATATAGCTTTGCTAGCTTCTGGTTTTTGTTCAGGAAGGCGAGTGAGTGCGATGAGCGCCTGAAGTTGGCTAATACTGGAAGGATGACTCAGATTAGCTTTGAAATGAGCCTCATCAGCCTGCTCTACCTCGGAGAGACGGTCAGCTAATGCGCGTAAAGCATATGCGTTCAGCTTTGGTAGAGAGAGCAATTTTCTAATCTCAGGGTGAGACTTCTTGCCGAGAAGTTGTTTGAGAGTGAAAAGAACAGCGGTGGCTTTGGCGGGTGTTTGTGTCGAGAGGTCGAGCTTGGTCAAATGAGACGCCATTTTTTCCCCACGAGCCAGGATTTCGTGCTGAGCTTCCAGCCGACGGACGGATGAATCATGAAGAAGCTGCTCGACGATGTCGGGATCACTGAGAGCTTTCAGATCAGGAAATTTTTCTACTTTCAGATCTTCTTTGACCAATTTCTGAACGAGCCCGACTTTCACTCCCTCTCCTGCGTAGACAAATTTTCCACCACGCCAGTCGCAAGTATAGAGATTTGACATACCATCGACATCGATATCGACAGCGCGGTTGAGCGGCATCCATATCGACTCAGCAGCTCGATAACTGGCGCCGTTCTTAGTCAGGGCGTCGTGATAGATCTGCCCTGTCGTCCAATCACAGGTGAGCAGCATTTCTGGAAGACCAGGCTCAGAAAGGTAGAGCGCCCCAGTTCCACTGCCACCACCGAGACTCAGCATCGGGGTGACACATTCGTCAGCGAAATTTTTATAAAGCCTCGGGTATCCATGATCTGAACCATGTGTGAAATGATGGAGGCGAATATCCCAGCCTTTGCCATCATTCGTATTATCACGGGTGAACATTTCTAAAGTCGGGCTGATGGCAACGTCACAAGAATTTCTGATATGATGAGAATAGACCTCCAGTTCGGTTCCATCCGGACGCACTCGAGCAATGCAGCCGCCCTGGTATGTGATGGTCCGACCGTCTGTCCCGACAGTTCCCTCCATGCCAAAGTCTCCTACTGCGATGTAGAGCCAGCCATCGATTCCCATTCGTAGGCCATTCGTGGTGTGATCGGATCCACGAGGGCTTCTCAGACCGAACCCTAAATTCTCCAGCAAAACCTTGTGCTCATCCGCGACGCCATCTCCATTTGTGTCCCGAAAAGCACTGACAAAGGGAGGATGCACAAGATAAAGGGTATCTCTCACGAAGTGCCCTCCCCGAGGGCTGTCAACATCTGGAATAAAATCAACAAAAGTATCTGCCTTGTGATCCCCATCTGTATCTCGGCAGGCGATCACCTTCCCGTAGCTCTTTTCTTTCCCCAGTGAGCCGTTCCGATCACATGACACATAGACCGTGCCATCTGCAGCGGCAGAAATCGCCGCCGGATACTCAATGTCAAATGGTTCGGCCCAAGTATGAACGGTAAAGCCTGCAGGAGCTGCAAAGCCAGAAACACTAAAAACGCACGAAAGAGCAAAAGACTTCATAAAGTTGAGAAAGGAAAGAGCTTACGTAAAACCACTTTTGATTCTTCCAATAGTAAAGGGAAAACCTAGCGTTCCGCGTATGAAAAAAGCATTCCTCCTCGGTGCTGGCCTCGGCACTCGCCTCCAGCCGATGACCAATACGCTGCCAAAGCCGCTCATCCCCTTTGCCAACCGTCCCCTCATCACCCATGTCATGGATCATTGCCTAGCGGCTGGGATCACTGACTTCGCGATCAATACCCACCACCTTCCTGATACGTGGAATGATATTTTCCCTGATGGAACTTACCGAGGTGCCGAGCTGACATTTTTTCATGAACCCATCCTTCTGGAAACTGGTGGCGGGATCAAAAACATCGCTGATTGGATCGGCCGAGATTCCGTCCTTGTTTATAATGGCGATATTATCACCGACTTGCCGATTGATCGGCTCATCACCGGGCACATGGCATCGAATAACACGGCCACGCTAGCGGTCCAGGATCACGGACCAGCTCCTCATCTCGCGGTGGAGGGTAATCAAGTCACTGACATCCGGGGAAAAGTGAACGCACTTCCCGGAACACATCAATTTACCGGGATCTACTGCATCGACCCAGAAATTTTGGAACTCATTCCTGCGGGGACAAAAGTTTCGGTGATTGAGGCATTTTTAGAGCTGATCCAGAAGAAACAGCTCGGAGCCTACCACGTCAAAGGCCAGCCACAGTGGCTCGATCTTGGCACCCGTGAATCGTATCTCGAAGCCGGACGAGCCATTCCCGCAGAGATCCACCCTTCTGCGAAAGTCGAAGGTGAAGTCATCAATAGCTGGGTCGGAGCCGGCTGTGAAATCGCTGCTGGGGCGGTGGTGCAAGACTCGGTCCTTTGGCCTAAGTCTCGCGTTCTAGGAGATGCGCGATTGACAAACTGTATCGTGCACCGCACTTCCCCTGTTTCCGGTGTTCATTCAAATGCCGACCTTTGATTAAAATCATATCCTGACCGATGCCCGCTGATACTCTACTGACTGCTGTCCGCGCCCACTTGGACTTGCCACCCACCCATAAGGTGCTCATGGAACCAATCGTAAAAGGGGCATCTGGCAGAACAATTATCCGGATCAAACCTGAAGACCATGGGACCTTCATTGGGGTTCACTACACTCTGGAGCGCTCGGATAATGCGAACTTCCTCCCCGTGGCTCAGTTTTTAAAAAGCGCTGGACTCAATATTCCAGAAGTTCTCTACGATAACATCCGCCGTCACGTCGCCCTTGTCGAAGACCTGGGAGATGTCGATCTTCACTCCCTCAAGGACGAGCCATTCGAAGTTCGGGAGCCCTACTATCGCTCGGTCTTCGCTCAGCTAGATGCCCTCCTTTACACCCGTCCGCCAAAGGACTTTGACCTTCAGCCCATTTTCGATGAACCACTTTACCGCTGGGAACAGGAGTATTTCTTTGAGCATTTCGTAGAGACTCATCTCGGGAAGGATGCCAGCAAACTCCGGGAAGACCCTATTTTACTAGGCTTAGCAAAGCGTCTTGGAGCGACCGCTCCGCACATGGTCCACCGGGATTTCCAATCTCAGAATATCCTGATTCATGATGAAACGGCTTACCTCATCGATTTTCAGGGCCTACGTATGGGGCGCCAGGAATATGATATCGCGTCCCTGCTCTATGATCCTTACATGAATCACTCTGCAGAAGAGCGGGAAAAGCTTCTCGATATCTGGGAGGACGTCTGCGAGGAGCGGCCGATTGAGCCTATTTTGAAGGATTGCGCCGCTCAGCGCCTCATGCAAGCTCTTGGCGCATTTGCGAACCTTTACCATAATGAAGGCAACGAATGGTACGCCGAGCATATCCCAACCGCGGTCGCCTTCCTGAAAGAAGTCATTGCTGACACCCCGTTAGAAGACTCTCTCGGGAGCGTGCTCGACTAAATCTCTAGAAAGTCTTTATTTCTCGCCCGAAAAAAAGCCCTACGCCCTTCGATCAGAAAGGCATGGGGCTTTTATTTTTTAAGAGAGACTGTTCCTAGACGTGCTTGTCTAGGCGAGCCTTACGGAGTTTTTCAGCCGCAATCTTTTTCCCATAGCGCCCCTGCACAATATCAGTGAGGAAGAGCACCGTGATGACGAAGTAGAAGGTCGTTTTCGTCATTGGGCTGATGGCATTTCCGAAGAACTTCAAGTGAGCGAGATGCGCCCCTTCTGTCAGAAGCATGATCCCAACAATGAAGAGGACGAAGAGTCCCAAAACCTCATACATGCGGTTTTTCTGAAGAAATTTTGTTACCTTATCAGCGAGCGTGATCATGATCACACCACCGATGAGAATGGCTAAAATCATCACCGGCATGTGGTAACCAGCGTGAGTTCCATCAGGATGTTGTCCCTTACTAGCGAGAGCCATGGCGCTGAGAATAGAGTCGAAAGAGAAGATCAGATTCATCAGCACGATCCAAAAGATCACCTTCCCTGCGGATGCCTGCTTACGGTCTTTCACCTGACCCTCTTCTTCGAGACTCATCATGTGAATGATCTCCTTCACTGCAGTGTAGAGAATGAACGCACCACCAAAGAGGACAACGATACTGTGGAAGTTAAACGAGCCCGACATAAAGTGAGTATCAACCGTAAACCATTCCTGCTGCAGTATCTGAACCAGATTAATCAGGACAAAAAGCAGCACGATCCGCAGGCCCACCGCGATACCGATACCGAGCTTTCTCACCCGACTTTGATCCGCTTCAGGAGCTCGCTGAGATTCGAGAGAAATATAAAGGAGATTATCAAAACCCAGCACTGCCTGGAGCAGCACGAGCAGGATGAGCATTACGATCTGGTCTAACATTGTGGTGCTAGTTTCTCTCAGACACAGAAATCGTCAAAAGAAAAACAGCTCACCAGAATGAACCAGTGAGCTGCTCGGTTTTTTTTAAATCTCAATGATCGCCTTTTTTACTCAACAGGAATCGGCACGCTCACTCCTGGGACGGATGGTGGCGGCGGGAGGTCTGGAAGAGGCTCTGTCCGAACTGATGGCGTAATCGTTGGCACCTCCACTGGAAGTGGCGGAGGCAGCGGAACCTCGAGCGGCGGAGGAGTATTTCCCCCATCAACGTCTGGCAATGGTGGTAAATCGGGAAGCTCTGGAAGGCCACTCGCAGACCCAGAAGTCGGTGTGCCTGGCGTGATCGGGATAATCGGGACCTCATTCGGTGAGCGCGGGCTTGAAAAAGAATTACTCTGGGCTCGGCGCTCCGTCACCATGATGGACGGCACATAGCCTACATCACCAGAATCGAGCTCTACCTTAATGAAGGATCCCTGTGCCTTCACAACCTTGAGAGGAGTGCCCGCTTTCAGGACCTTATCGGCCGAGGCATTTCCCTTAGGAATCGCTCGGAAGAAGGTTGAATTCGCCATCGCAGTCTCTACCCACTGGCCGGGAGTATAGCTAGGCCCAGTTGGTGTGACGAGATTTGAGGATGATCGTTTCTTCGATCCAGGGCTATTTAGAGGATCAAAGTTCGATCCATCTAGTGGCTGATTCACGTTGTTGAGCGCACCGCAGGAAGCGAGCACAAGAGAGAGCCCACCCAGGAGCGGTAATGCTGGCGATTTCATGATGCCCAAACTGAGCCACACAAGTATCCAGCGGTCAACGGCATTTCACGGATTTTCAGATTTCTCTAGAAGCTGAGTTTCCGGTCCAGACTACGATATTGAATCGCTTCTAGGAGATGCTCTGAAGAAAGCTGATCACAACCACCAAGATCTGCAATGGTCCGCGCCACTTTTAAAATACGGTCATGCGCCCGTGCTGAGAAATTCAGCTGTGACATCGCCTGCTCCAGTAAATTCGAACAATCAGAATCGAGCGCACAGTGGGCTCTCATGACCTTAGGACCCATCTCGCTGTTTACCCGAGTCTCGGGCTCGTTTACGAAGCGTTTTTTTTGGACTTGGCGACATTCCATCACCCGCTGTCTCACCGTCGCTGAACTCTCACCAATCACATCTGACGAAAGATCCTTATAATCAATAAGAGGAACCTCAACATGAAGATCGATTCGGTCCAGTAGAGGCCCAGAAATCTTCTGACGATAACGCTCAATTTGACCTGGATTACAACGGCACTGACGACCACTTGCATCGCCATAGAACCCACAAGGACAAGGATTCAAAGCACTTACTAATAGAGCATTACAAGCAAAACTCAAAGTTCCCGCTGCTCGTGAAATCGTCACTTCAGCATCCTCTAGCGGCTGGCGAAGGACTTCAAGGGTGGAGCGGCGAAATTCAGGGAGTTCATCGAGAAAGAGAACGCCATTATGAGCGAGGGAAATCTCACCAGGCGAAGGATTTGTCCCGCCTCCTAATAGACCCACATCAGAGATCGTGTGATGTGGCGCACGATAGGGCCTCTCCTGAATCAATCCATCACGAGCATCGAGTAAACCGGCGATCGAGTGAATGCAGCTGGTTTCGATCGCCTCCTCTTCAGTCAGAGCGGGCATGATGGTCGACAGGCGCTTGGCGAGCATGGACTTCCCGGTTCCTGGGGGGCCGACCATTAATAAATTATGCCCACCAGCAGCTGCGACCTCGAGCGCTCTTTTGACATGGTGCTGACCTTTGACTTCATCGAGATCGACAGAATAACGTTGCTCTCGCTCGCTTAGCTCCAGCGCCCGTCGAGGCTCGGGTTTAAGCGCCTTTTCTCCGCTAATAAAGGCCCAAGCTTCCGATAGGTTTTCCAAGCCATAGACTTCTAGACCACTCACTGCAGACGCTTCTCGAGCATTCGCAGCAGGGACTAAGAGACGGCGTTTGCCCTGTTTTTTGGCACCCAGAGCAATGGAAAGAGCCCCTCTAACCGGACGTAAAGTGCCATCCAGAGCGAGCTCACCGACAGAAAGTAAATCATCTGCATGGGATAAATCATGCTCCTGCCCCGCAGCGGTCATGGCTAAGGCAATCGGGAGATCAAAAGACGGCCCTTCTTTTTTGAGATCTGCAGGAGCGAGATTGATGACATGTGTCCCAAAGAGGTAGGGCAAGGCACAGGCACTCAGGGCTGACCTCACTCGCTCTGCACTTTCACGAACGGCGGCATCAGGTAACCCTACAATGACCATCCGGGGAGTTTCTGTTTCCGTTGAGTTCACCTCTACTTCCACCTCGACAGCTTCTACTCCTAGAAGGCTCGCACTATATAAACGTGAAATCACTCCCACGAAGATAACTGTTCACGGAAACAGTCGTCACGCCGTAAATTCACTCTTGAATAAGAATTGCCTTACCGGGCGGGCGAAAGAGTGGGTCTTTTTTCCCCTTCGCGGGCTGGGTAAAGGGTGAAGAAGCCCAACGAGAGTCGGTAAACTTACCCGTGCCGCGAAACTGAAAGAGCCCTTTGATCGGCGCTAGTGGAAGGGTAATCACACCTAAAAGGCCGCGAGCATTGAGCCGGACTGTCATGTCGATCTTATCACTAGCAAGATCAACCCAGCCAGTCCCGGTCAGATTCAGGCTCGTGGAAACAGCCAGTAAATCCTCACTCTGCCACACTCCATTACGAATGACATAGCTCGCAGATGCATCTTTCGCCCTCTCGTAGCCCATTCTCTTGTCTCCCAGAATTCCTGCAAACAAGGGTGAAAGTGGCCCAAAAACGGGAAGAGAAACGATGTTACCGCTCCGCAACGAAATGAAACCTCTCCCACTTAACTTACGCACTGAGCCGCCCGTTCCAGAAAAATCAAAAGTCCCCGTGAGCGCTCCTTTCTCCTCTTCTTTAAAATCGTAAAGCTGAGAGACTTTTTTGAAGGAAATATCACGCCATTTGAGATCCCCATCATAGTTCGGCGGTTTTCCATCCGGTTGGAAGGTCACATTGACTTCGCCAGAAGCACGGCCATCGAGCGTTTGAAATGATAACTTACCAATATTGAGCTTATTTTTCCTAAAGTAAATATCTCCCCTAAGACCAGTCACTGGTAATAGGCGCTTCAGGAAGGGATAGTCCGTCTGCCCTGTCGTTTGAAGATTGATGATAAAGGCTGTTTGCTCGACCTGTCGGTAGCGACAGTCGAAAGTTCCGTTCAAGATTAGTTTCGGGGGCTCATGAAAACGGTAATTTTTTTCAATGTTCGCCGCGGTCTTAGGCGCAAAGGCATTGATAATGGGTGTAGGCCAGACCTTACCTCGGAGATTATGAATCGTTAGCTTCCGCTTTGATGATTCATAGACAATCTCATCGACATGCACTTTGCTTGAGGCTGGCCCTTTGAAACGCAGACGCGCATTTTCGAGACGGTCATCAGGGAGCACCGTGACCTTTTCAAATTTTGCCTCCTTAGGGGAAATTCGGAGCGTCGTTTCTAGCTCGTGAACCCTGAGTGACCGATACCCAAAATTCAGCAAGCGAGCTCTTCCGACATTCGCCCATTCTTTGAAATTTTCTCGATTGAGCGTCCCTACCAGCGACAGTGCAATGCGAGAATTCTGATCAAATTTGAAATCCTGAATGGCCTTCGCCGTCGGCCCTACATCTGGAAGAAAAGGATCAAATGCCTCTAACGGCAAAGTCGAGCGTAGCCGATAGCGAACCTGCGGCCCCTGCGCGAGCACATCCCCATCGAGCTTCCCCCGTGCATGCTGGACCTCTAGTCCCTGTAAAAAGAGATCCCCATCCTGCCAGGAAAACTCTGAATTTAAGGATTCATATGCAGTATCCATAAAGGAAAAGCCCCCCACCCGGGCCTGCCCACTGGCATGAATCGAAAAACGCCCCCCTTCCCCCTGAGCCATCCGCCCATCTACTAGAACTTCTGGCGAGGAGGTAATTTTTAAACGAGGAGCCACTTCGAGATCAAAACAGCTTTTTAAAAAATGCTGAAACTGAAGCGATGAACTGAGATGAAATCTCCCCTCTTTTTTATCAGCTCGCCAATCGGCATAACCTTTAGCCTGTCCGGTCTCATCTTTGAGAAAAATATGATCCAGCGTAAGTAAATTCCGATAAGCATCCCCCTCCACCTCTAGTGCCTTCAAAAAATAGTCGTTCCGCCGGAGAGACTCGGCCTTCAGCGTAAAATGCGTCCGCAAATCATCTGGTTCCGCTAAATCCCCTTCGATGCTGACACTCAGCTCTGGCGGCTGCTCACCAGGAAGCTCCCAGCGGGAAAGTTCATCAAGAATCGGCCGAAGGATCTTTGCCAGTGGGAACGGCTCCCCTGTATCCTCTGCCGTCTCTTCCTGAGGAGTGGGATAGCAAAGATCAGCCTCGATATGAATCCGTATCCCCTGCACCACTGCTGAAGTCTGGCGCACAAGAAGCTGATTTCCCGCCTCGAGAGAAATCTCACTCTCGATCTCATGCCCCTGAATCGCGGCCAAATCATCAGCTGCCTGAAAATGAGTTGTGCCATTTTTAAGCTGAATTTCTCGGAGTTCAAACTCACCTCGCAGGGCTTTAAGAGGATTGAGATCAAAAATAAGCTCATCCGCCGTTAACAATGGCTGAATTTCCTCCGCAGTAGGATACACCCGCACCTCAGTCGCTACCAATCCACGTTGAAGACTGAAACGCAGTGAATCAAAATCTAAAAATAGCTGTCGTTTTGCTAACTCCAGCTTCACCCAGTCACCGTAACGGCCAGGAAAGCCGACCTGATTGATATAAATCACGCCCGCCACTAAACCGAACAACAAGCCTCCAAAAAGAAGAACCAACGTTGTGCGGATGAGCCGAAGATGATGCGTCACGAGAGGAATATTACTCGCGATTCCCGAACGAGGAAACCTCGATCAATGATTTAGACACCTTTTCAGAAAAGAAATCCTCAAATCCTTAGAATCCGCGAATGAACTCTTCTGTTAGTTCTCCACCGGCTGCTTTTCTCCTGACTCGTCAACATTCACAAAGGTCACTTGTGTTTCAAATAACACCGGACCTAGCTTCACTCGACCTCGGCGCACCGTCACCTCATAAGTGACTGAGGTGTTGCCTGTTCTAGAATGTTGTGACTCAATGGAAAGAATCGCTCCCTCTTGAATACCGTGATGGAAAGCCACCCGATCCATCCCGATCGTAACAAAACGACAAGATGGAAAATCTAACGAAGCAGCGATCCAACACGCCTCATCGACCCAGCTCAATAGCCTTCCCCCGAAGAGGTTCCCGTATTGATTCAGGTCTCCCGGGAGAACGAGTCGATGGGTTTCCATCCTAACTCCCGCTATTTAAGGCGGATCAAAATTTTCTTATCGCGGCGCCCCGTATCTTCAGAAATGGTTTCCACTTCAGGGTCTTCCACAAGCGCATTATGCACCAAGCGGCGGTGATAGGAATTCATAGGATTCATCCAGAGTTCCCTCCCGGTCTCCTTCACTTTTTCCGCTAATTTATGCGCTTTTTCAGCAACTCGCTCTTCCTGCTCTGCACGGTAGCCACCTGAATCGACTCGCACTCGTGGAGCATCTGGAAATTGCTTCCTAAGAATTCGATTTACCAGATATTGCATATCGTCGAGCCGGTCACCCCGTTTCCCAATCAAAATCGCCTGATGAGGCGAGGTTATATTGAGGATAGCGGTTTGCCCCTCACCCACAATTTCGACCTCAAACTCGAAACCTAGCTTGCTCAGCATCGTTTCAAGAATCGTCTTCGCTTCGTTCACCACGGTATCGGACATATCGGCACTTTAATGACCCAGACGCAGGGGTCAATCCCCCGCGTTGGGTTTTCTAAACTTCTAACGGATTAAGGAGTGCGCTCAGCGGAGACTCGGAAGAAGAGGCGCTCCACTCCAGCGGGCATATTCACCGTGACCCACTCCAGTCCATTCCCCATATCCTGAACTTGCACCTCGCCATCTGCCGGACTGATTGGATTCGAAAAATCAAGATCCGGAGACATCTGAATCTCCAAAGTGCCAATTTCATTATCCTGTCTCCGTTGAAAAGCGAACTGAAGACCGTTCTCATTCCTGACTTGAGGCAATACATTTACGGCATCGCCTTCGGTAGGATTTAAGCCCAGAGCGTATTCGAGTAGATTATTTAGCTGATCTCCATCTGGATCGTCTGTGTCTCCGCGAACATCTGCAGGTATCCCCTGCTCATCCGCCCAGACTTCGAAAGGATTTGGAGGTGGAGCAAGACTGACGCTATTAATAGCATCGATAATTGCCTGATTTTCCTGCCGGGCAATCGCGACACCACCTCCGTCATTTCCTATTGGTTGTATATTGAGAAGCAGTTCTCCGGTAGATCCATTGATCACCATCGCACGGCGTTGGTTTGATGGGCTTATAGGAGCTGTCTCTTCACTACTAATTCGGAAGTAGTTGAATCCGAAAAGCCTGCGTCCAACACGGTCTGGATTCGAATCGAGCCCGATCCTCTGAAAACTAGAGGGATCATTTCCGGTCGCCGCCGCTGAGCGAGCAATCAGTCGACGATCATCTCTCATCGCGAGTGCGTTGTTAATAAGGATTGTCGTTACCGGAACACCGTTAACGTTAAATCCGTTCAATCCATCGGGATCTTGAAAAAGAGTATTTACTCCAGTGACTCCAGCAAGCCGTCCTCCATCTGCGTTCACAACCTGTGAAACGATCGCTTGGCAGAATGGTCACCAAGACGCATGATACATTACCAAGATAACTTGACCGTCAAATTCCCGAAAATTGGTGAGCTCAAGGCTACTTGGTTCTAGTAAATCATTGGAGGAATTGGGCATTCCCTCAGTGAAAGAAATGCGGCTAGGCACGATGGTCCCAGCTGGTTGCTCCTGTGCCTGGACGAGTTGGGTAAGAAGACCTCCGAATCCTATCAAGGTGGTGAGGACTTTGGCTTTAAGATTAAGGATTTTCATAATGTCTAAAATTGATGGCTAACGGCAAAACGGGCTGCTACGAAATCACGGTCCCGAAAGAGGTTAGTGAAGACTTGATTGGGACCGCTACCAACGGGATCGAAGTCAGAGTCATAAAGGGCGACAGATGCCCTGATGGAAGTATTTTGATTTTTCCATAATAAGCCGGCGGAAATCTCGGTGTTAACGACCCCGGGAGCGGCGGTATTGAAATTGGCAGTATTTATTTCCCCGGTATCCTCGTAGTAGCGATAGCCAACATCGAATTGCCAATTTGGCGTAATTTCGTAAGCTAGAGTAAGACCTCCGTAGATTGATTCAAAAACAGGGTTTTCAATCGCCCCTCCGATTTGCCCCCGGAGATAAAGATCATCTCTAAGACGGAAGGCCCAATCCGAACGGAATTGGACACGATGTTGTCGTGTCTCAGTAATGGACACCTGCAGAGTCTGCTGAGTTTTAATACGAGGATTCAGCGCCGTTTCCCAACGGACTGATCCAGAGAAGGTATCCAAATTATTATCACCCACCACTAAATCGATGAAGGTGATTGGGTCGATTGCAACACCAGCGACAATCCGCGCATCTGAGTAACCAAAGGTAAAACCAAGTGAGCTCCGACCTGGATCGTAGTCCCAATCGATTCCTACATTGATCGAAAATGACTCAGGCTGCGGATCTCCGGTACCAAAGGAATTTTCGTAAAATTCCGAGATCCAGAGTGAGCGATGATCCGAAAATCCGTCGGTATAGCTCCCGGTAATACTGAGAAGAAGATCACTCCGAATACTTTTACTAACCCCCAAAGAGTAGGCATAGGTGTCTTCATTCCTAGAGCTAGGAAGAATAAAAGACCCTGGCGGCGGGATCACATCAACCTCATGCTCCGTTATCCCATAAGATCCCGTGATCGTCAAAGAACCGATCGCTTGCTCAAAACTAATAGAAGAATCGATGACCTTGATATCACTACTGAAAAGGCCATCAATTTCGAAATCAACAGAGCTGGCACCAAGACTAAGACCTTTAGAAGGTTCGTTTGAGGCAAGGCTAGAAGCGAAGTCTTGGCCGCTTAGAATCATTACAGAACCATAAAAACCAAGAATGGCGAGAGTAGTACACTTCATGAATGTGGGGTATTTTTATCTTTAAAACCGAAAAACTATTAAACTGACAGTTGGAGAAGAAATCACACGGATTTCTTAGTGAGCGCAGGCTGATCATCCACCGCCCGCAGCTTGACTGGAACTGGATCTCCCGCGTTCGAATTGACTGACCAAGCCGCATTCACCAAGCTCGGCACCCGTCACATCAAAACTCATCCCCGTTTTATTAAGGTAGTATTGATCCGCGACCGAAATTTCGCTGCTACACGAGACCACGCCGAGAAGCGTGATGACTGGGGTGAATATTTTTAGGAGCTTCATGGTTACCTATTTTAGACACGTAAAATCGAGATTTATTCCGTTCCTGACTAGTAAATTTCCTTTTGGACCTATCGATTGACTTTCCACGCTTGAAAACCGTCCCATACAGAAAGATGTTCTTTTCATGTTTAGAAGCGTTGCCTTGGCCTTATGCCTCCTCCTTCCAGTGGTGGCGGCTCCTAAATTTATTCCACCAGACGATACCCGC
>CALGMJ010000173.1 GCA_937958875.1 uncultured Verrucomicrobiales bacterium
TCACCGTTGAATTTTAGCGGAATTAATGAGACATCGCTGGGTTCTATTCGCCTCACTGTGGTGCCAGTACCTGAGCCATCGAGCGCTCTGCTTGCACTTCTTGGTTTCTTCCCGTTGATGAGACGGAAGCGCTAAGTGAAAGATTTGATATGGTAAGAGTTTGTGTAACTCTTCATTAGTGTAGACAGGAAAAGATGTTCCCTTGGAAACGGGGGAGCATCTTTTTTTAGGTTCTACGGCGATTTTAGTGGGCGATTTTGAGGCGTGGATTTGGGGTATCTTCCCAGCTCAAGACTTTGCTGGAGTGAAAGCTATTACTTGGAAAATCGTTTTTAAAACCACTGATTACCCTGATTTCACTGATGTCTATATTGTGGAACCTAAGAAAATCAGTAAAATCAGGGTGATCAGTGGCTTCCTCCCGCTAATACCTCAGGTTTCGCCCTGCCTTTGCCCTAAATTTCTCCCTTATTTAGGGACCCTAGCCAATCCATGGTCAATGAGCCACTGACTGCCAGAGTTCCGCCCAACGTTCATTGGTTCTGAGAAACTCATAGATGAGACATTTCATCTGCTGTCTCAAGCTTCCACCAAGCTCCTGATATTTTGAGCCGATGTTGGGGGGGAGGGGGTAGTGGCCACTCTCCTCTTGCTCTGATCCTATTGGCCATTCCTTCACTTGGAGAGCTGCGTATCCAGATTCTCTCGACGCTTGTTGAGATCGTCATAGTAGAGACTCACCGAATTGCTCTGACCGCTTTCCGGGTAACGGTTATTAGTTAGGCTAGAACCTGGGGGCTCTTTCTAGGAGTCACTTCAAAAGTCGGACCACCAATGCGGTGAAAGAGGGAATCAACCGTAAAATCGAATCGATCAAATCAGCAGCGCTAGAATGTCGAAGTTTTGGTAACTATCGGGCGTGCATCCTATTCTTCTGCGGGAAATTCGCGCTACGCCCCTAAAATCGGCCCCTAAAATCGCCTGAGAACCCAATTTTTAGCCCTAAGTATAAACTGTTTTGTGCATCAGGTTTTTGAGAATCATAGATTTTTATTTTTTGGGGGGAAACACCTAATCAATGATGTGTATTTAATGATTGACATGAGTGATTTTACAATTTTTGAGTTTGACTATGAGTCTCATTGTCTGCTTTTTTGCCCGTGAGTTGGCACTCAATGTTACAAATTGTTTTCTCATAAAATGCTTATCGTTTTCTCTTTTGATCTCAAATAATCCTATAGATTAGTTGCTGTTTTTTTAACGTCGGTTGATGTGTGGATCTTAAATTAAAATAGAGGTCCCGTTTTTTATATCACGATTGATTTGCGTCGCCGAGTTTTCTTGTGTGAAGTTTTAATGACTTCATTGCTTGGAAAGGGTTTGAAATCCTTTCTGCTATAATACCTGTGTACTTGAATTCTGTCATGAGAGCTTACTCTCATGACCAATGGCGGCAGCTTGCTCAAATTTTAGGATGAGATTAAATTTACAATTTTTTTAACACTGGGTCATTAAAAGAGTTTATTGAATTTCATGAATGTTACGGCGGTATGAAAAAAAATATCGAGCAAAGAAATAATGGGGTAAAGTTAATGATTTTTCAAGATAATAGAGGTGAGTTGTATCTTTTTACAGGTGCCTGGAAGAGAGTGGTTGATGTCATCTTAAGTGGTGTTCTCTTGTTCGCGGCCTTACCTATTCTAATCTTGCTCGCAGGATGGATTAGAATGAATTCTCAAGGGAAAGTCATTTTTCGCCAGACAAGAGTGGGATTAAACGGTGAAGAATTTGAGTTATTCAAATTCCGGACGATGGAATTAGGCGCAGATGAGCAATTACATCAACGACACGTCCTTCGTTTAGTTGATCAGTCCTTACCGATGCAAAAACTGGAAGCGCAGAGGGATGAGAGGTTGATTGTAGGAGCGAAGCTAATCAGGGGGCTGGGCTTGGATGAACTACCTCAGCTGTGGAATATCTTAAAAGGAGAGATGTCACTTGTTGGGCCCAGACCTTGTCTGCCATGGGAGTATGAGCAGCTTTATGTTGGGGCATTACGCCAGCGGTTTGCGGCAGTGCCCGGTTTGACTGGGTTGTGGCAGGTGAAAGGAAAGAATCGGTTGACGTTCTCGGAAATGGTTGCTCTCGATGTTGAATATGGGCGTCATGCTTCCTTGGTCCTAGATTTGATCATTATCGCTAAAACACCTTTTGCCGTTCTTGAGCAAATTTTCAGAAAGAATGGAGCAATGGTTTCTCCGACGAAGTCGAAGAAAGACCTCACCGAGCTAACTTCTGTGATGAGTATCAAACAAGTATGAATAGCGCTTTACAGATCGGGGTCGTTGGTTGTGGCTATTGGGGGCCGAACTTGGTGAGGAACTTTGATTCTCTGCCAAGTGTGAACGTTGCCGCAGTTTGTGATTTGGATCTTGGCCGTCTAAGTCATGTGTTACAACGATACTCTGGGCTCAAGGGATATCAAAATTTCACTGACTTGCTTCAACACGAAGCTCTTGATGCCGTAGTGATCGCAACTCCGGTGGCGAGTCATTTTAAGTTAGCCCAAGCAGCTCTCTATGCTAACAAGCATGTGTTACTGGAAAAGCCAATGGCGACTTCTTCAGAAGAATGTGAAACGCTGATCCAACTCGCAAGAAAACGAGGTCTGGTATTGATGGTAGGACACACCTATCTCTTCTCAAATGCGATCCAGAGAGTGATTGAAATCGTAAAATCAGGAGAGCTAGGAGAGTTACGCTATATCAATAGTCAGAGGCTTAGCCTGGGGCTATTTCAGAAAGACGTGAACGTAGCGTGGGACCTCGCTCCACATGATTTATCAATTATCATGGCTGCGGTTGATGATGTTCCGATTGTCGTGAATTGTCAGGGAAATGCTAATGTCACTCCTGGAGTGGAGGATGTGGTGAACCTTTCCTTGAAATTCAGAAATCAGACCTTTGCGACTATCCAGAATAGTTGGCTTGAGCCTCGTAAGGTGAGGCAGCTTACTTTTGTGGGGACGCAACGTACCATCATCTATGATGATCTTGAGCCTCGTGATAAAGTCCGTATCTATGATGTCAGAGTGGATCGGCCACCACATTATGATAGTTTTGGTGATTTTCAGTATGCCTACCACTATGGAGATACCTACATCCCGAGAATTGAGCAAAGTGAGCCCTTGAGGAATTTATGTGAGAATTTTGTCTCATGTATTCAAACTGGAAGCCAACCACTCACGTGCGGACAGCAAGGTCTGGATGTTATTAGGGTGTTAGAGGCTGCAAGCGAATCTTTGCAGAATTCTGGTGGTGCCGTTCCTTTTTCACGAAGAACACCTTCTCGTAAAACGGACTCTGATTTTTCAGTCAAACCCTCTCTCGCTGGTAAGGAGCCTGTCGGGGCTCTGTAACAATATTTTGTGATGAATCAGAGACTTCAAGAGCGCGATACGATAGTGAGTATTTCACCTGATGTTGTGTTGGGACGTGGAGTGGTAATTCACCGCTTTGTAAATCTCTATGGCTGTAAAATCGGTGATGAGACCAAAATTGGGACCTTTGTAGAAATTCAAAAAGGGGTAGAAGTTGGGGCTCGCTGTAAAATTTCGAGCCATAGTTTTCTCTGCGAAGGGGTGACCTTAGAAGAAGGGGTATTCATTGGGCATGGAGTGACTTTTATCAATGACCGTTATCCAAAGGCTCTTGGTGAAGAAAATCTTCTGAAAGGGGATGATGACTGGCTTTGTGAAAAGACGATCGTGCGGAGAGGAGCCTCTATTGGGTCTGGGAGCACGATTATGTGCGGGGTTGAGATTGGCACAGAGGCGATAGTGGGGGCGGGGAGTTGTGTCCTATCAGATGTGCGGAGCGGTGCCGTGGTCGTGGGAAATCCAGCTAGAGAGATGGTGAAATGATTAAGATTCCTTTCCAAGATTTGAAGATACATCACGCGCCGACTCTGAAGCGGTTATCACTTCAAAGACGGCTGCCTTTATTTCGGTGTGCCTCTATGGCCAGTCCTTATCCCCGTTTAGGGAATTTTTAATTTACCTTTTTCGCCATGGCTTCGCGTTCAAAGCAAAAATCTGCTCCCGCTTTTTCACTCAAAGATGGGATTTTCATCCTTTACAGTCATAAGTGGAAAATTTTTCTACTCACTGTTCTCGGGTTGAGTGGAGCAGGCTACTTATACCTGAATGAGAAGCCAGTTTATCGTTCTAGTTCTGAGCTCTTAGTGAGGTATGTCGTAGATCGTAGTTCAGTAGATTCTTATGAAGAACAGGGTGGCGTCGGTGCTCGTTTTAGTGAATTTATCCTAGGTTCTGAAATCAAAATCCTGACGAGTATCGATCTAGCGTATCAAGTGGCAGAGGAGCTTGGCGTAGATGTCGTTTTAACACAAATCAAAGGAGACCGGACAGTCTCTCACGCAGCCTCAGTGATTCGGCAAGGGACCATAGTGAAGACGAAGAAATTCAGTAATATCATGACGGTCTCTTTTAACCATCCTGATCGTGAAGTGGCTCGGCGTATTTTGAATGTGCTCATCGAGCGATACTTTGAGCGTCACCTTGAAATTCGTCGCTCGACTGGTGCGCACGATTTACTAGTGGAACAAGTGGATACGGCTGCAGCTCAGTTGAAGGCAACTGAGAAAAATCTTAATGAGATAAAAGTTTCCGAGGGAATTCTCGACCTGACTAGTTCGCTAGCATCGCTCGAACTCCAGCGTTCTACCATTGAGCAGAGCCTTCTGAATACTAAAGCTGAGCTAGCAGAGCAACGAGTGCGGCTCGTCGAGTTACAAAAGATTCAAAAGAGTGATCTTGAGAAGCAGGGAGACCGACCAAAAGCGGAACCTTCAGTTCCCTCAATCACGATGGCGACAGGAGCGGTCAGGATGGAGTATCAAGATCTTAGTAACCAGATCTCTTCATTGCGGTCTTGGCGGTCGAAGTTACTGACAAAGTATACCAGCACAAATAGCACTGCAGTATCAGCCCAGCGGCAAATCGATGCTCTGAGCAAGAAGCGTAAAGAACTGATCGAAGAATATCCTAGCCTGATCACGGTGAATACGACGAATCCTTCTCAGCGGGTTAATCTCTATTCAGGTCAGGAAGAAAAGAAACACGATATCGACTCTCAGCAAGTCACGGTAGCAGCTCTCTTAGCGCGACTCAAAGTGCTCGCTGAACAGAAGGATGAAGTGGGTCGCCAAATTAGTCGCATTTCCCATGCGAGCGGAGAAATTGATGAGATTGAGCGGCGTAAAAAATCTCAAACTGAGCATCTAGAACGAATTCAATCTGTGCTGAAACAGTCACGTTTAGATGAGAATTTGGACCCGTCAAAAATGCCAAACATCGCAACGATTCAGAAGCCATCGCCAGCGGTGCCAGTGATGGATGCTCAAATGCAGAAAGTCATTCTTGGGCTAGCGGGAAGTGGTTTGATCTTAGGAGTAGGAATCGCGATGTTGATTGAGCTTCTGCTGGATCGACGGGTGAAAAGAGCAGGGGAAATCGAGGAGCGCTTACAGATTCCACTCATGCTATCCATTCCCGATGTTCCCCGGAAAGAGCAGCAAAATTTGAACTCTATTCGCGAAACGGAAAGTGGCGAAAAGGTGAGAGAGCACTTTATTAATCCCTACACTTGTGCGATCCGGGACCGCTTATTCTATCACTTCGAATTAGAAAACGTAGATCACCGTCCAAAGTTGGTTGCAGTGACCAGCCTCACCGAAGGCGCTGGGACCTCAGTCATCGCGAATGGTTTGGCGGCCGCTCTTCAGGGGGCAGATGAGGCTAGGATTCTTCTGATCGATATGACTCGTGAACAGTCACACGATTTTAAAGTCATTCCAAAAAATCGGACAGAAAATCGTCCTGTGATCGATCTCGCGAAGACACAACGGGTTACTCTTAGTAGTGCGCTAATGAAAGGAGCTCGGTCAGAACAAGATACTCTCTACGTATCGTCAGGAACTTTATCAGGACAGGGGACGATGGATCGTCAGCTTGCTCCTAGAAAACTGTTCGAGATGTTACCTCGTTTTCGTGACAGTGAGTTCGACTATATCGTCTTTGATATGCCACCAGTGAGCCCGATCAGCCCTACGGTAGCGATGGCTGGCATCATGGATCAAGTCGTCCTCGTCCTGGACGCTCAGAATACAGATCGAGGCGCATTAAAGAAAAATTTCGAAGAGCTTTCTAAAGGCCGAGCCAAGGTCTTCAGCGTATTCAATAAGTCGCGCTCTCGGCTGCCAAAGTGGCTCGAGGGCTAGTCATCCTATTTTTAAAATTTTAACCGTTTCGAACTGATGCTTCCCCTTAGATATAAACTTCTAATTCGAATTTACCGTTTTCTTGACCAAGCTATTTTAGTGGGTGTCTTGATGGCCGTGTTTTTTTTGAGACCTGATCTGGGTGTGATCGATAGAGTCAATCCTGAAGGAATCGTAAAGGCGCAATTCCATTTTGGAGATCTAGCGGCCATCGTCATGCTTTTAGGAGGTTGGTTTTTCATCTACAATGGTCGCTTTAGTTATACCGGAAATCGTTTTTCTGATCTTCAGGGTGATATTCTAGGGGTGCTGAAGGCGGGCACCATGTCCTCCTTCTGGTTGCTGCTTATCGCGTTTGCCTTTGGTATTCAGAGTATCACGCTTGTGAATATTGTCTTTTTCTGGGGCGCGGTAGTGATGTTAGGAGTGATGATTCGCTTCATGATGAAGCTCATCCTGAGTCACTATCGAAGATCAGGATATAATTATCGCTATTTACTGATCATCGGCGCCAATGAAGAAAGCCTCAATTTAACGAAGAAAATCGAGTCGCGAAAAGAATTAGGTTACAAGCTTGTCGGCCTCGTCGCGGAAGATGATGAGGAAAAGAAATCCTTCGAAAAGCAGCATGTGAAAAATGGCCATCCTGTCGTTGGGGTGCTGGGAAATCTGACCGAGATCCTAAAGGCAGGAGAAGTTGATGAGGTCATGGTCTGCCTATCCGCAAAAGTGAAATTTAGCGATGTCGCGAAAACGTTTCAGTGCGCCAAAGATCTAGGGGTTGTGCTGAGAGTCGTTCCCACCGGCCCGGAAGCAGATCTCTTCAATGATCTTCATGTCGAAAATTTTGAAGGTAGAAATCTCATCACCTTTTTCCGCCAGCAGCAGCTCGTTCATCTGTTGGTGAAGCGAATGATGGATGTGACCCTTTCCTTTATTGGTCTATTACTCATTTCACCTTTTCTGCTGTTGGTCGCTCTAATGATAAAGCTTTCTGACGGTGGTCCTGTCTTCTTTTCTCAAAGCCGGGTAGGGATGAATAATCGTCGCTTTAAGATGCATAAGTTTCGGACCATGGTGGTCAATGCTGAAGAGCTTAAAGATCAGCTCAAAGACCAAAACGAGCGAACCGGCCCCGTCTTTAAAATTAACCAAGATCCACGAATAACCCGAGTGGGGCGTTTTCTCCGTAAGTTCAGTATCGATGAGTTCCCGCAACTCTTCAACGTCTTGATTGGAGAGATGAGTCTGGTGGGACCTCGGCCACCTTTACAGACAGAGGTGGAAGGATATGAATGGAAATTTCGACGCCGCCTTTCGATCCCTCAAGGTATCACTTGCCTTTGGCAGGCCAAGGGACGGGATGATGTCAGTTTTAATGAGTGGATGGATCTGGATTCTGAATATATCGACAATTGGTCAATTTGGCTGGATGTGAAAATACTCTTTATGACCATTCCCGCAGTGCTGTTTGGAAAGGGAGCTTCTTAAAGATAGATCATTGTGATGAGAGAGAGGAAAAAAATTCTCGCCATTGCCTCTGGTGGCGGCCACTGGGTGCAGCTTCAGCGTCTACGGCCCGTATTTTCAGCCCACGAGATGGTGTATGCGACAGTGGATGAAAGCTATCAGGCCGAGGTGCCTGGACAAACATTTAGGATCGTTCCGAATGCGAATCTAACGACGAAGTTTGCCTTATTAAAATCTGCCTGGTGTTCGTTTTTACTACTGCTCAGAGAGCGTCCAGATGTAGTGGTCACGACAGGGGCGGCTGTGGGGTTCTTTGCCGTAAGACTGGCGAGCTTGTTCGGGATGAAGACGGTCTGGATTGATAGTATCGCAAATGCAGAAGAGCTGTCTCTTTCAGGTAAAAAGGCAGGTCAATTTGTCGATCTTTGGTTAACTCAGTGGGAGCATCTCGCGACAGAGAATGGTCCGACGTATTTAGGAAATGTCTTATGATCTTTGTCACTGTAGGCACCGAGCTTCCCTTTGATCGTCTAGTGATGGCGGTAGATCAATGGGCTGGTCAGCACCCTGGGGTAGAAGTGTTTGCCCAGATCGGAGAGGGGGCTAGCAGTCCTCGAAATATTCAATACTCACCTTTTCTATCGGCTACGGAATTTACGCGACGTTTTCAGGAGGCCGATACCATCATCGCGCATGCGGGGATGGGTTCGATTCTCTCCGCTCTACGCTACGAAAAACCAATCATTGTGATGCCGCGGAAGGCTTCTCTGGGAGAGCAGCGAAATGAACACCAGCTCGCGACCGCACGGAGACTTCTCAAACTGGGAAAAATCTCCGTGAGCTTTGATGAAACAGAATTAGCCCAACAGCTCGATCTTCTTGATGCTCTGGTTCCTAAAGAGGGCATTGGACCTTTTGCTAGCTCGGAACTCATCACAGGATTACAGAATTTCATCGAAAGAGTTTAGAGATGAGTCAGTCCCCTAAAATACTCAATCTCTTTCGTTCATTGATTAATTGGAGAGTGTGGATTCACCCATTTAAAATGTTACATTACTATGGTTACAGTCACGTCTTGCCGCGAGCAGAAGCGGGTATTGGGGCAGGCACTGGCTTAGCGCCGAATGTGTCACTTCGAAATGGGAGCCGTATTGAAATCGGGCATTCTTGCCACATCGGAGAGCGTGCTTCGATTTGGGCAGGAGATTCCACCGGGCGGATCTCAATAGGGAATTATGTTTCCATCGCTCCAGACGTTTTTCTCACGGCTTCAGATTACCAGTTCGAGAAAGGAAAAACCTTTCGAGAGCAAAAGAAGGTTGAAAAAGAAATCGTGATTGGAGATGATGTTTGGCTAGGAGCGAAAGTTGTGGTGGTAGCTGGTGTGACGATTGGCGATGGCTGTATTGTCGGAGCTGGGGCCGTGGTCACTAAAGATCTTCCTCCGAATACGATTGCTGTCGGGGTGCCGGCGCGAGTGGTCGGCGAACGAAAATAAATCATGACCTTTTTATTAACATGAGTAAGAAAAAAGTATCCGTCGTCATTGTGACCTACAATTCTGCGGACGAAATTTCCCGCTGTTTAACAAGTGTCTATGCAGAGGCGGGTGAGATCGACCAGGAAGTGGTCGTGGTAGATAATCAATCAAAAGATGACACTGTGAAGATCATCCAAGATCAATTTCCGCAGGTGAATTTGGTTCTCCCGGGAGAGAATCTTGGCTTCGCGAAAGGGGTGAATCTCGGAGTGAAGAGCTCGGAGGGGGAGTATGTCCTCCTGTTAAATCCTGACACGGAAATTCGAGATCAAGCGGTGGAAAAGGTCTATCACTTTGCACAAGAGAATCCTCAATATGGATTTTACGGCGGACGGACTTTGACTCCAGAAGGTGAGCTAGAACCTTCCTCGTGTTGGGGAGCTCCGACTTTGTGGAGTATGATGTTGTTTGCTTTTGGTTTTACTACCCTAGCGCCGCGAAACCCAATTCTTGACCCAGAATCGCTCGGGAAGTGGGCGCGGGATTCGGTGCGGGAAGTGGGAGTCATTACAGGGTGTTTTCTCTTTGCGTCCCGGAAAATTTGGGATGAGTTGGGAGGGTTAGATGAACGGTACTTCATGTATGGAGAGGATGCTGATCTAGCGATGAGAGCACGGAAGGCTGGCTATCGTCCGGTGATCTGTCCAAGTGCTGAAATCGTCCATGAAGTCGGAATGTCTTCCGAGACGCCTGTCCATAAAACACTGCTACTCTATCGGGGAAAGGCTAGCTTGGTGCGAACTCACTGGCATGGAATTTCTCAGCGGATGGGACTCTTCAGTCTTGCCGCAGGGGCTGGCATCCGTGCCTTCGCATCTAAAGTCATCGGCCGTTCGGGAAAAGGAGGCAGTGCTGACCGTTGGCAGACCGTTTGGAAAGAGCGTCATACTTGGTTAAAAGGGTATGATGGAATCACACCGGAGGTGAAACGAGCATGAGTTCACCAAAGGTCAGTGTCGTTATTCCGGCTTATCGGCGCACCGAGTGCGTGCTCTTAC
>CALGMJ010000174.1 GCA_937958875.1 uncultured Verrucomicrobiales bacterium
GTCCTCCGCTTTGGTAAATATTCCGGCACCGTCGGCTCTGGCCTACATTTCAAACTCCCCTTCGGGATCGATCAAAAATTCGTAGTTCCGGTCGAGCGTCAGCTCAAAATGGAGTTCGGCTTTGCCACGGAAAAGGCCACAAACCGATATCAAGCCTCTGCTCGGCTAGAACAGCAACAAGAGCAATCAATGATCACTGGAGATAAGAACTCCGCCCTGGTGGAATGGGTCGTCCAATACCGCATCAGTAATCCTGAGAAATATCTTTTCCGAGTGAAAGCCCCAGAGATGACACTGCGCGATTCTTCTGAGTCAGTCATGCGAGAAGTCGTCGGTGATCGTACCGTCGATGAAGTCATCACCATCGGCCGTCAATCCATCGAAAACGAAGCACTGACCAAACTTCAGAAGCTTGCCGACCATTACAACCTTGGCCTTCAGATTAGTCAGGTGCAGCTCAAAAATGTGAACCCACCAAGGCCAGTGCAGCCTTCATTTAATGAAGTGAACCAAGCCCAACAGGAACGTGCCCGCCTCATCAACGTCGCTAAAGGTCAGTATAATAAAGCCGTCCCTCGCACCAAAGGTGAAGCGGACCAGAAGATCAGCCGCGCTGAAGGAGACGCTAAACAGCGAGTCAATGAAGCCCAAGGTGATGCCCAGCGCTTCCTCGCTCTCTTTCGAGAATACGAAAAAGCTCCCGCTGTCACTCGCCAACGCCTCTACCTGGAGCGTATGAAGGAGGTCCTCCCCCGCCTTAAGAATAAAATTATCATGGACGGGAACGCCACCTCTCCTCTCCCCCTCCTCAACCTTGACCAGAAAGGCAACTAACTCCTGAAAAAAATTCTCACCGCCGCGATCGGCCTCATCATTCTCTTCTTCATCCTTTTCATTACCGGGACGCTCTATTCAGTCCGCGAGGACCAGCAGGTCATTCGCACCCAGTTTGGAAAGCCCGTCGGTGATCCTGTTACCGACGCAGGTCTTCATTTTAAAATCCCCTTCATTCAAAAGGTAAACACCTTTGAAAAGCGAATCCTCTCTTGGGATGGACAAAGCTCCCAGATGGCCACCCGCGATAAGCTCTACATTCAGGTCGATACCTTCGCCCGCTGGGAAATCTCAAAACCTCTCGAGTATTTCCAAAAGCTTCGTGACGAACGTAGCGCCCAGTCTCGCCTCGATGATATCCTAGGCTCGGAAACTCGAAATGCCGTCGCCAAGCACGACCTCATCGAGATCATCCGCAGCACCAAAGGCCGGGAGCCGCAGAAAATCGAAGAAATCGGAGAACTTCTAGGGACTCAAACCGCCCTTGATCCCATCGAGCGCGGTCGAAGCCAGATCGAAAAGGACATCTATGAAGCAGCGAAGGAAAAACTCGATGGCCTCGGAATCAACCTGCTCGACCTCCGCTTCAAGCGCATTAACTACACTCAGCAGGTCGAGCGTGACATCTTCAATCGTATGATCTCCGAGCGCCAGCAAATCGCCGAGCGTTTCCGCTCTGAAGGTGCCGGGGAGGCAGCCCGCACCATCGGTGATATGGAACGCGAAATGAAGACCATTCAGTCCGAGTCATACAAAAAAGTGCAGTCCATCCTTGGAAAAGCAGATGCAGAGGCAACCCGGATCTACGCGGAAGCCTATGGCAGTACTCCAGCACACCAGTCCTTCTACCACTTTGTCAAAACTCTCGATGCTTACGACGCCATCTTGGACAATAATACGACAGCAGTGCTATCTACCGACTCTGAGCTCTTCAAAATGCTCAAGAGTCCTCATTCAGAAAAAGTGGAAAAATAACCTCTATAATACAGGTCCCCTACACAAGGGAGCGATCCAGACTAAGACCTAGCTAAAGTGAAAGCTATTATTTGGGAGATCGTTTTAAAAACTACTGATTAGCCTGATTTCACTGATACCCATATTGTGGAACCTAGGAAAATCAGTGGCTTCCTTCCGCTAAGACCTCAGATTTCGCCCTGCCTGTGCTCTGAATTTCTCCCGTGTGTAGGGACCCTGCTCTAAAATACCGCCCTCATCTGAGCAGACACCATCTGAGGTGTCTGCTTCCGTAATAATATCTAAAAATTAATCTCCCCCACCACTAGAGCTATCCCTTGACATAAATTCCAATATTACCCTCACCAACCCCTATTTCTTTATTCTGGTAACATCTCCTTTAAAACAAGCGTAAATCAGCGGCACCTCCTCATCTATCCCTTACCAGCTATAGATTAGAGAGCGTTAACAAAAGAACCAATAGTTCATACAACTTTTTTTAGCCCCAAGACATATTGGGAAAAGCCCCCTTTAGGGCGGTCACACAGCCAGCAAACCCTTGTGGTTAATGGCATTACGGACTATGAAAAAATATTCATTAATTTTAATCATGCTTGCATGCAACCGGTCTTAGCAAAAAAAATCTGGAATAAATGTCCAATACACCTTTCTTAGGAAGTGTCAGCGCGGCAACGCACCCTAACGAAGACCTACTTAAGAAACTCTCTTATGAAAAAAAACCTTCTAGTCCTATTAGGATTACTCGCATTTTTTACCTCCAGCCAAGTGAATGCTTCGGCGATCGAAGGTAATCGTCCACCCCCCGTCGCAGACGTTGGAACTCCATCAGCTAGTCAGACCTGCCCGTTTGACTCCTGGTCACTCCAGCGCCTTCTCAACTACGCCTGCTACTACTATCCGCTCTACGCTAATAATGCGATGAACGATATCCGTAACGGCGTTAATCTCAATGACGTTCGCCGTTTCTTGAGAGACTGTATGTGCAACGACTGGCAAAATGGTGGTTGGCGTCAGAACATGAATATTGAGCTTAACGGTTGGTAAATTACCGCCGACGTTAATCGTCAATTTTTTAATGAGGCTCATAGCATATGCTAGAGCCTCATTTTTTTTACTATCGTTTCCCCTCTTTTTCCCCTCGATTCCTGACTAACATCCTTACTTGATGACCTCCGCTCAAAAGAAATTGACATTTGAGGGTGTTTTCTACGCCCTCTTCGCGATCGCGCTCTACCAAAGCGTTTTTAAGTATGGTTGCGCCCAAGGAGCCGTTGGCTCGAACTCAGACCACTTTCGAGTCATCGCCCGCTATTGGATCCTAGGAAGCTCTCTCATCGGTATCTTCGCCTTAAAACGGGACATCCTTTTACCCCGCGCTCACCCCATCGCAAAAGTCTGCTTCATTGGGCTGCTTCTCTGGGGCGGATTCATGGTTTCAAATGCGCAGTATGATATCCGGATGTTCGAATTTATCTTAAATCCGATCAAGGATCGCCCCTTCCCTGACGCTCCAGGGAGCTTCACCCTCATGACCTCACGGGGATATCTAATCGAGGTCCTCGCTCTCTTCGTCCTACTCGCCATGATCGCCCGCAGTGTCGAATCAGACCACATTCTAGGAGTTCTAGGACTCATCGCCCTCACGGGTGCCCTGGTCACCATCACCGGACTTCTTCATAAAATGATCGGCTGGAAAGCGATTTGGAATGCTCCCGGCCAAGTGCTCCCTGAGACTTATTTTGCTCCCTTCGTTTATAATGCTAATGCCGCGGCCTTTCTTAATCTAACAACAATGGTCGCACTCGGTCTCGCTTTTCACAATCTCGTGGATCAGCGAAAGGGTAAACGGAAAACATTTAGTCTCTGGCTCACCATTGCCGGGATTTGTGCTCTTGGGGTTCTCGCCTCTGCTTCAAAAGCCGGAGCCGCTATCTTGGTCGCCCAGTTTGGTTGCTTTTTAGTGCTGAATTTCACTCTTGCAAAAAAGCACTCTATCCAACTCTTCCAAGGGGCTAAGTTTCTCTCCACTGAGAAGAAACTTGTCATCGGCTCGACCCTTCTCCTCTTTCTAATTTTCGCTGTCAGCTCAGCAGACTTACTCATCACTCGGGTCACTGAGATCCTCACCCAGATGGATGAAAAAGGATCTTCTAGCACCATCCAAGGGCGTATCCATTACATCGGAATCATGAAACACCTCATCGCTACCCCAGATGAGGTCGATTGGCACGGGTTCGGCCCAGGGAGCTTCGGCACTGTCATGTTCTGGTTCCGTGAAATCTCGCCCGGGCATATCGTCGGACGGACGGACTACGGTCACTGCGACCCTCTACAAACAATCGTCGAATGGGGTTATCCTGGCGCCTTCTTCTGGTTTGTTTTAGGAGCCGGAGCCATCGTTCGGGGATTCTACCTCATCACTGGCAAACGCGTGATGGGACGCGACCGAGCCCTTATTAAGGCACTCATGATCGGAGTCTTCTTCGTCGGCCTCCACAGCTGCTTCGACCTCCCTCTCTCCATCTTCGCCGTCCACCTTATCGCAGTCACCGGATGCTGTGTCCTCTGGTGCTTCCCGACACGCGCCCTCCCCGCAAAAGCCCCCTCACAAACTCCAGAAACAAAAGTATGAAAACACTTATCACCTCACTAGCATTCACTCTCTTTGCACTCTCGAGCAGTCTTTTCGCATCCCCTAAAAAAGAGCTAAAAGACATTTCCCTAGCATTCCCAACTGAGGAACTCCTCAATCGTTATCAAAAAGACCGCTACCAATCACACCGCTTCGGAACAAACAAATCTGCCGAAGAAATCACCGCCCTTCTTCGCGAATTTCTCGGTCAGGATTGGGTTACGAGGAAAGAAACAGCTGATGAAAAAACCGCTCGACTGCAAAGAGAGGCAAAAGCAAAGGTGCTTTTCAAGGGTCTTCCTCAGCCTGAAGTCCTCGCTCGGTCATTCTACGTGAATCGTGAATTCCCTAATCTTAAAATTCATCTCACTATCACCGCCAGTCCAGTGAAGGAGAAAAAATACACTATTTTACTCGCGGCAATTGAAATCCAATAACTTAGAACTCATATCACCAAATCGCACATGATCCTCAAATAATACGACGATCTAATTTCTAAATTGAGATGAAAAAAATTCATCGCTATTTAAACAAGAATTATTTGCAAATAGCGGTAATCAGCAGTAATTTCCTTTTGTAAGGAAATCTTCTACAAAAATCGTGATGAAATATATCGCTCTAACCGCATTTTTTGCTGCAAGCCTCTCCCAAGCAGCAACCTTGGTAACCTCCGAGACCACACCTTTTACACCACTTGGAGCTAACACTAACGAATTTTCAACTAATTCGGAGGGTGAAACGACCTTCTTTAATGATGCGAATCAGGGCTCTGGTATAGTTTTAGATCCATCTAGTGCACCTGACGGAAATCCTTTTACAACGACGGGTCCGACTTACTTCTCATTCAGTTCTCGGGTAGGCACCACACCACTTGAAGTTTTCTTCGGTGCCGTGAGTGATACTCCGAACAGTGCGGATGGCATAAATCCAAACAGCACTGCATTTTCTCTCGGCATTTCTCCTTCTGGTGTCGACTACTTATCTCAAGGTAGCCCAACTGACCTCCTTACGCCTGCAGCAGACTACGCTCCCGGCACCAAGTTGAACTTTGAAGTCGTCGTGACTCCAGTAGAAATTAACCCTGGGCAGTTCAGCTTCGACTACGATGTTATCGCCACTGAAGATGGCACCTCGAACACTGCTTCGGCGACTGGGATTCGAGCAAACCAGAATCCACAATCAGCGACTGCCATCGCAGACTATACTTTCAATGGTATCGGAACACGGAATAGTACAGGCGGCGCGGTATCACCAAATACACTCGGACCTGTTCTGATCTCGGACATGCCGATCGCTGTTCCTGAGCCGAGCCACCTCATGCTTTCATGTGTCGCGCTAATGGCACTCGGGGCACGCCGTAAGCGTTCATAATCGTCTAAAATTTCATCGTAAATTCCTTAAAGCGCGTGGATGCATTATTGCTTCACGCGCTTTTTTTATCGTCAGCAGATCACTTTCCAGAAAAGCATCACGCCTCATGAGAGACCGGAAGCAGTTCGCATTTCATCTCACCATTTTAGGGATCTTAGTCTTAGTAATCTACGGACAGAGCCTATCCTACCCTTGGCTGGAAATCGAAGATGCTGATTACTATCTAAGAAACCCACTCTTCGGTGACGCTCCTCTTGCCCAAAGACTCTTCACCTGCTGGACGCTCGCACCAGAAAATAACTGGATCCCTGGCACCTGGACTCTTGGGATCACCCTCTCGGAAATCTTCGGCCTCAAGGCTGGGGCATTTCGTTTTGCCAGCCTGATGGTTCATCTCATCAATGGCATCTTAATCTACCAAATCGCAAGACACTTCTGGCCAAAGCCTGAGAATACAACGGCCTGCTTTTTCGGCGTAGCTCTCTTCCTCTGTCATCCCATACAGGTAGAGTCCGTCGTCTGGATCTCATCCATGAAAGGGCTTTTAAGCACTGCTGGCGCTCTTTTCAGTATGCTCTGCGTATTAAAAGGCCGATGGAGCTGGAGTTATCTCAGCTTTGCTCTCGCTCTTCTTTGTAAGCAGGATGTTTTTACTCTCCCTCTGATTTTAAGTCTCTTCTGGCTCCTTTCTGAAAAACCATTTTCACTCATTCGCCTCATTCCTCTAGGGCTACTTTCTCTCGCAGCTGCATTCGCGGCCATGCTGGTCAATCAGGGAAATGAACACCCGATGACTCCGGAAACCATCTTTGGTCTCCTAGAGCGCTCGTACTATGCGCTGGGTCACTACACATTCAAATTGATCGTCCCGATAAATCTGCAACCTGAATATCGGCTCGGTTTTGGGATGAACTTAGCCAGCGCCATCACTGCAGCCTTCGTTATCATCCTCACTCTATGGCTGATCAGGCGCGCGCAGAAAAAAGGTATTTCTACGAGTTTTTGGTTCCTCGCTGCCTTAATCGCGATTCTTCCTTTCCTCGGATTACTAAAAAGCCCGCTCGGATTTACGAGCGATCGGCTGCTATACTTCCCCACCATTTTTCTCGCTCTTGCTGGAGTGACCCTGTGCGCAAAACTTTCCACAAACCATCAACAGCGCGCCTTAGTTCCCTTTGCATTAATCTTCCTCTGGACCATCTTGGCATTCTTTCAGGTAAAGGCATGGAAAAACGATCGCTCGCTTTGCCAGCACATCCTAAAACGGGATCACCATCACTACCTCGCCCGTATGAATCTCGCTCTCGCTGACGCTCGCGAAGGGCACTTTACCAATGCTAAAAGCAATCTCTTACTAGCAAAGGATTCACACCCAGAACGCGCCCGCACATGGGTCGAACTCACGAAGGTCACCGCCACGATGGGCGAACTTGGGCAAGCCCGTAAATATTGCGCCGAGGGCCTCACCCTTCACCCCATGGATCAAATGCTGATCAAATTAGCAAATGATCTCTCCACAGTTCGTAACGAAAACGCTTCAAACTAAATCATTCATCGAACCCAGCCGTTTGATGAAACCACGTTACCGCAGTGACTGTCGTCGCTTTTGTATGAGGCTTATTTGGGAGAACATGCCCTCCTGGAAATTGAAATGCTTTCACCGTCGCTTTCTTTTTCTTCGTTAAAAAGTCACCGTCCGGCTTCTCATAAGCAACCGCCGGATCCTTATCTCCGTTGATCATCGCCACCGTCATTCTGCGGGGATATGGAGCATTATATTGGTTCGACATCCACCCTCCAAAAGAAATCACGCCCGCTGCTTTCTGGTAGAGATACGCCGTACTTACAAACGACCACCACCCACCTCCTGAGAGACCTCCAAATACGACTTTATCTTTATGGTGAGGGATTTCCTTTCGAATATGATCAACGACTTTTAGGCAAGCCGATGTCATTTTTGAGTAGCTAGCCAGATTACGTTTATTGCTATAAACATCCGCTCCAACTAAAATCCACCCGTTTTTATCAGCCGCTTCGGCCATGGTATCAATCATCCTCTGACCATTTCCTCCAGGATGATACAGAATGCAGAGTGGCGCATCCGCATACTCCTCTTCACTCAAACCAGCTGGATAACGGACATTCCATTTCCCAAATTTCACCCC
>CALGMJ010000175.1 GCA_937958875.1 uncultured Verrucomicrobiales bacterium
CCGCGCCATGGACATAAAGACACATGGGACCCTGCCGACCCTAAAAATGGCGGCTTCTGGAAAGGCGGAAAGCATTGGTCAGAAGTCGAAGCGGACACAGCCGTTAAGTTCCTCGATCAAGCTAAGCAGAATCAAGAAAAGCCCTTTTTCTTCTATCTCGCCTTCAATGCCCCACACGATCCACGTCAAGCGCCACAGGAATACCTCGACCTCTATCCTGCGGAAAAGATGAGTATTCCAGACAACTATCTCCCCTACTACCCGCACCGAAAAATCATGGAAAGCCCGCACGATGTCCGCGACGAATTTCTCGCACCCATGCCTCGCACTCAGCACTCGATTCAGGTCAATCGCCGCGAATACTTCGCCCTTATTTCTCACCTAGATACCCAGATCGGACGTGTTCTTGATGCCTTAGATAATAATGGCCAGCGGGAAAACACCGTCATTATTTTCACCGCAGACCACGGCTTAGCCGTTGGACGTCACGGCCTCCTAGGAAAACAAAACCCATATGATCACAGCGTGCGAGTTCCCTACGTTATTAGTGGGCCAAACATCACTGCTGGCAAAAAAATCGAAAGCCCGATTTACCTCCAGGACAGCCTGCCCACGACCTTAGAAATCGCCGGCGCCAGCGTCCCCGATGAGGTTCAATTCCAAAGCTTCCTACCAGTCATGAACGAGGAAGCGAAAGGAAGGGAGGCCATCTACTTTGGCTACCGCGAATCACAGCGCTCGCTCACAAAAAATGGCTACAAGCTCATCGTTTACCCTAAGGGGAAAATTTTCCGACTTTACCATATTTCTGAAGATCCACTCGAGCTGAACGATCTTCTCGAAAAAGGCCGCGGTCGAAAAATTGCTCAAGAGCTACTAGCCGACCTCAAAGAGGAAGCGAAACGACATGGCGATGAACTCGCCTACCCAGAATTTGACGAGTAAAACTTGCTTTCCCGCAGTGAGAGCATGCCACCTCCCCCTCCAGCACCTCCATCTCAGATCTTACGTAAGCGTAAATCACAGGCTCCCTTGTCATCGACATTGATCGGTCAGTCCATGGGGTGGTGCTAGACCCTGAAGGCTCGTGTTACGCCAATGAAAGATAACACCGAAGCGATCTACTCATAATTCCCTCAAATTCAGAGAATGCCCCCTTGTCCTCTCAGGTACATTATTTTAGTAGAAGGTACCTATGAACAAACTAACAATCAGCAAACAATACCTTGATTCATTCAGGAATTGCACAATCCACACACTGTTTATTTTTGGAGCAGCTCAACTCTCCTTCGCAGACACTTTTACGGACGATTTTGAAGCTGGCCTCATGAATTTTCGTTCAATTGATAATACTGAGGAACGAGTCAATATGGGCAAATTTAATACCACCACAGGGGTAAATCCAATGGATGGAACTGAAGAAGGGACAGCCGCCCGCATTGGTGATAATATTGGAGTCGATGGAACACCTCCCTCTCCTGGCGCTTGGATTCAATTAATCCCTTTCGTCGTGAATCCAACAGAAGATTTCACGCTGACCTACAATGTTTATTTGGAACCTGAGGGAACGCTTGATGACGCTACCATCGTTCTGGGTGCTCTCGACGACCGTAATTATTACAATATCGGCCTCGGAGAAGCATCCGGTTCACAGTTTATGAGTTATCGCGTAGATAATGTTGCAGTCCCAAATAATGTAATCGCATATCCCAACCAATTAGTTGAAACAGAAATCTGGTATACCGTCACCATCACCTGGAACGCGACCACCAAACTTTTCAGCACCTCGGTCGCAGAAACTACCGACCAAATGACTCCGGTTGTGGAATTTGAGGTCACTTTAGATGACTCTGAAGAACAACTCGTCGATCTTGGAACCCTGACTCAGGAGCTTCAGTTCGGCTTTGGCACATTTAACGACTCAGCACGCTATGATAACATCACACTTGATAGTGACGGACTCGTTGCCCCGACTGATTCTGACGGTGACGACCTTCCTAACAGTTATGAAATTGCGAATAATCTCAACCCCAATAGCCCCGATGGCGATGATGGTAGAAATGGAGATTTTGATAATGATGGACTGACAAATTTCCAAGAATTTTCAGGATTAGATTCTAATGACGTTGCGCATGGTTTCGGTCAAACTCTTGCCGGCACTGCTGATATGGATGGAGACTCTTTAAGCGATGGTGATGAGGTGAATGGCACCAGGAATCCATATCAAAATGCCACCGCGGGTGAGGCGCCTGGAACAGCCCCAGGTTTGGCAACCAATCCATTTTCTTTCGATTCAGATGGCGACGCTATTCCCGACAACCGAGAATTACTTGACTATACTACTAATCCTAATGCAGTTGACACTGACGGTAATGGCATATCTGACTCAGTCGAAATTTTTGTCTTCGGTCTTGATGCATCTGATCCTGATGAATCACCAACTGCTGAGCAAGCTCAAGGACTATGGGTTAACTTTAGAGCACAAAACAGCTCTAATTCCGTTCCTGATTTCCAAAACTACGAAGCTCGGACCGAAAATCTAGACAGCTTTACCACGCAAATGTTCTCAGCCTTTGGGGGGACTTCTAATATTTCTGTTACCCCATCTTGGGATGATGGAGATGGACAAGGCGTCGCAGCCAGAGCACCCCGCTTATTCTCCAGAACTGACATGACGGCCTCTCCTATTGAATGGGATCCACTCGTCAGAAACTGGATTGGAACTGATGCTCGTATGCTCCCAGGCGATCCAATGACCTTAACAATTTCAGGCATTCCTGCCGGTAATTATATTTGGACTTCGTACCATACTGATATCAACGGCCAAACTGGAGAATTTGATGTCACCCTCCAAACTCAGGAAGGCACCTTCGGAGGCACTGAAACAATCGATACAAATACCGTAGCCAACGATGATGTTTTTCAAGTCGATGAATTTAGAACCTACCAGCAATCATTCCGCACTGACGGCAGCTCCGATCTTGTGTTGACCTTCGATGTCGTTGCTGGCCCGAATGATAATGCAGCACTCACATTCCTCGTCATGAATGCTTTCACGATCAATCCCTTCGATGGCACCGTAGAAGAACCTGAACCGATCGAACCTAATCCTAGCGATCAAATCACCATCAATCAGATTGTCTTTGATGAGAGAACCGGTGATCTCCTGATCGATTACACTCCCATCAATGCGAATTTTACGCTGACTGCTAGCCCTGATCTTGAGACAGACTTCTCGGCATTTTCAGATGCTGAATTAGAAGATAATGATCAGCAGTTTCGAATTCCCGCATCATTCGTTCCCGCCGGGCGTCACTTCTTCCGTGTGGAGAATCTTGCTGGTCAATAGATCAAATCCGAGAGTTTTATAAAAATGAAGTACCTCCGGCTAAGCCGGAGGCTTCAAATTTGAACTGCCCAAGCCAGCCTAGTGGTTCAACACACTTAAATGGTTGGATATTTTTACATTTTAGACTTGTACTATTTTGAACACCTATACAATGACAAGGGTGTCTGCTAAAAAATATCGAATCACACTCAATGTTGAAGAGCGCGAAAAACTCCAAGTCATCACCCGCTCGACTAAAGCTCCTGTCAGCAAAGTGGTCCGGGCTAAAGCTCTTCTTTTGTTAGATGAGGGTAGTAATGGTCCAGCGTTGAAAGATTCCGAAGTCGCTGAACAATGCGGGCGCACTGTTCATGCTCTTGAGCGTTTGCGCAAACGTTGTGTCGAAGTTGGTGCTCTCTGTGCCGTGGAACGTAAAAAGCGAGTCGTCGGTCCTAGAGCCAGGAAGTTTGGTGGCTATGAGCAAGCCCGCCTTGTTCAATTGGCTTGCTCTGATGCTCCGGAGGGGTGTGCTCGATGGACTTTGAGTCTTCTAGCCGAGAAGCTTATCGAGATGAATGTGGTCGATTCCGTAAGCACTGAAACCATTCGCCGAGAATTAAAAAAAACGAACTCAAACCTTGGCTAAAAGAGAGTTGGTGCATTGCCCCCAAAGCCAACGCTTCTTTTGTCGCGGCCATGGAAGATGTTCTGGAAGTCTATCACCGCCCCCATGATTCTGAGCGTCCTCTGGTTTGCCTGGATGAATTTTCCAAACAGCTACTCGGTCATGTCTCTGCCCCTTTGCCTATGGAATCAGG
>CALGMJ010000176.1 GCA_937958875.1 uncultured Verrucomicrobiales bacterium
TGCGCCCCGGTCCATTCCGAAGGAACGATGGTGGCATACCAATCTTCAGCCAGGGAAAGCATGACCACTCCAAGATGAGGTAAAGATGAGATGAAAAAGACGAGGAAGAACAAGCCCGCACAGAGCCAGGCAGAAATTCCCGCAAGGGGTTTTTCCTCAGCCCTTCCTTTAGGACGTGGAGCGGTGCCCAGCTTCGAACGGCCTAGAAAAGCCTTTGAAGTTAAGAAAACAGCCGTTGAAATCACCAGCATCACCGCGACGAGAGCGTATGGAAATGGATTCGCCCCCAGATCTTTAATACCATCATAGACCTGCACCGGAGCGACCCGGGCATAGTCGAAGACCAATGGCACACCCAGTTCGGTAAAGGACCAAATAAAAACGATCGCTCCGCCTGCAAAAATTCCTGGCGCGGTCAAAGGCAGCGTAATCCGCCGAAGCCTTCGCCACGGAGAGCATCCGAGATTTTGCGCAGCTTGCTCCATTGCGGGATCGATGTTCGAAAGCGAGGCCGCGATGTTCATGTAGAGAATCGGATAAAGATGGAGCGCATTCATGATCACGATGCCAAGAAATCTCCCCTCCCCGAGCCAATCAATGGGCGCCGAGGCGTCCAGCAGGCCCACTTTTACAAGAACAGCATTAAGAGCCCCTTGAATCCCCAAGATCTGCTTCACCCCCACTGCTCCGACGAATGGAGGTAATACCAATGGAATGAGAATGAGCGAGGAGAGCGTCTTTTTAAATGGAAAGAGATAGCGATGCCCTAGCAAAGCGAGCGGAAAGGCAATTAGAAGACTGGCCAAGGTGCTCGTAATCCCTAGTAAAAAGGCATTCCAGAGCCCTTCCACATAAACTGGGTTCACAAAAACTTCTCGGACAAATTCCAGCGTGAAGCCGCCTTCTTTCGAATAGAAAGCCTCTTTCAACACCATCACCGCTGGATAGAGGAAAAACACTGCGAAGAAGGCCGTGACAAGCCCGGTAAGAGTGTAAGCAAGATTCCGATTCACCGGCACATCCTTTCTACTTGCTGATAATTCTTGCGAAAGTGGCGCCCAAGGCGATTCGCCATTTTCACCACGTCAACCTTGTTGCCAGACTTGAGGGTTTGACGGATTTCTGTCCCCGCCAGTTCATAGTTCACCGGAGAAACATCGTAGAAAACAGTGAGCGCTTCAGCCGGAAAATCAGCTTTGATGAGAGCAGCCCAAGCAGCTTTCATTTCTTCGTGAGAATCGATACACATCACCCTGATAATATTACGTAAAGGAGTAAAGAGGTGCCCAGTCAGCTCACGTTGATAGATGAAACGATCCGCAGTCTCATACGGCATCGCTTCCTTATCCGTCATCGTAGAAAGATACGGCTCTTGATAAAGATCTCGTCGAATCGGAAGGCGGCGTAAGGCGCGCTGTCGTGGACCAAACTCAGTTCCTGGACGCGCATTCCAGAGCATTTGTCCCTGCTCCGTGAAGAGGAAACTGACAAAATTTGCCGCTATTTCAGGGTGAGGAGCACCACGTAAAATCGCAACTGGATCGACACTAATTGAAGAACCACCGATAGGAGTGACAAATTCTAAGCGTGAACGCCCGGCCTCATCCTTGAGTCCCTCATTGTAATTACGCCCATAAAAATCAATGCACATGCCCGCGACGGCATTTCCCTGAGCGACATCGTAAGGCACCTTGGACGAGGCATCGGTGAAATAACGGGCGTTCGCAGTAATACGTTGAATGAGATTCAGCCCCCTCACCCAGCCTTCTTCGCGCGTGCCACCTTGGTGCATTTGCTCCTGCACGATCATCTCGAAAATTTTCGCCACCGAGCCACTCTTGGTAGGATCTGCCAGAGCTATGCCACGAGCATATTCAGGCTGCCCGAGATCTGACCAACTCCGTGGCGGGCTTAGCTTTCGACGCTCTAGGCTATCAAGATTATAGCAAATCCCAAAGGACGACAGACAAACCCCAATCCAAGTTTTCTCAGAATTATAGAACGTCTCTCCACTTAAGGTCTGAGGAATATCGTACTGAAATACTTTTTCAGGAAGTGGCGCGAAACGCTCAAGCTTTGCCTGTTTACTAAAATCATAAACCCCACCTCCAAAGAAAAGGTCAATCCCGACCCCCTCTTTTCCACGCTCTTCCGCGGCGGTAAAGACGGTATCCAAGACGCGTTTAATCTCACTCGTCCCACCGGGTGAACGCCAGTTTACATAAACACTCTTGCCTTCTTTCTCCTGATACCATTTTGCAAAAGCTTCCCCAAACTCACGGCGGATCAGCTCATTATGCGGCGTGATAATCTCAAGCCGGAGTTCGCTTGGAGCAGCCCCTTCGACTTCCGTGTCGCGGAGCAGTAAGGGCGCAGCCACCACCGCCGCGAGAGGCACTAATACTCCGAGATATTTCTTCCAAGATGTGGTCATTTTTCTAGCGGCACAAGGTCCTCAGGATCGACAGCGAGGCGAAGCTTCTCCGGTCCAGGCTCTCGAATGACACGAGGATTCATTTCAGTCACCTGAACCTCATTCCCATCGCTCAGAGCAATAGTATATTGAATAAGATTTCCTAAATACGTGCGCTGAATAATATGCCCCTCGTAATCTCCATGAGCGTCGATCCGAAATGCTTCGGGACGAATAGACAAATAGCCTTCGTCAGCTGGAAGAATATTCGTTTCTCCAATGAATCCAGCGACGTAGCGATTGACTGGGCGACGATAAATTTCCTCCGGCGCACCGACCTGGACCACCACGCCCTCATCCATCACCGCCATGCGGTCTGCCATCGAGAGAGCCTCCGCTTGATCATGAGTCACATAGATCCCAGTGAGATCATTTTCTTTGACGATCCGGCGAATCTCGGCACGCATTTCCAACCTGAGTTGAGCATCGAGATTCGAAAGAGGTTCATCCAGAAGCAGACACTTAGGCTTCACGACCAACGCTCGTGCGAGTGATACCCGCTGCTGCTGCCCACCAGACATCTGATCGATACTTCGCGACCCATATCCCTCCAGCTTCACCATCGCGAGCGCTTCTTCCACCCGACGCTGAATCTCAGCCTTCGGGACTTTTCTCTCTTCGAGTCCAAAGGCAATATTCTGCCCCACCGTTAAATGTGGCCACAAAGCATAACTTTGAAACACCATGGCAGCCTCTCGTTTATGAGTCGGCACGGAAGTAACATCTCGGTCACCAAAATAAATCTGCCCTTCACTTGGATTTTCAAGCCCCGCGATACATCGCAGAAGAGTCGTCTTACCACAGCCGCTCCCTCCAAGGAGGAAAAACAACTCACCCCTCTGAATCTCTAGGTCCACCGCCTTTAGAGCGGTCACATTTCCAAAGCGTTTCGTCACTGAGACGGCCTTGATTGACTCCATGGCTGGATGCTTAGTCTTTCGCTGAAAAAGGCAAGCTCTACTGAGTCATGCATTACCGATTACAAAATCATCATCGATTGGCACTAGCCGCGAACGCCTCTCTAAACTCTATATAAAGACATGAACTCACTCCTATTACTGAGCCAATTCAATTACATCATCCTCGCCTTACTCATCATTCTCAGTGTGGTGAGTTTTCACCAAGACCGCTGGGCTTCGAATCAAAATTTGAAAAACTCCTGGAAGTATTTCTGCTTCATGCCTGTTTACTTCTTTATCATTCCGCTCCTACTACCAGACCGCCCATTAGAAAGTGGCTCATTATGGCCCAAACTCATCATGACTTTCCCATGGCTATTATTTACCACGTCCATTTGCCAACTTTCGTTATTTTTGCTGGGGAGTAAAAAAGGAGACTCTAACAGTAAAGAGACTAAAATCCCCCCTACCCCTCTATCCTAGTCCATCGGCCAAGCCAGAATTGTATGGCAATCGATAAAACTGCATGTTCCACTTTGTAATCACCTAAATCATCTGATTATGCCTCGCGTTAGCATCACGATCCCCGACAAAAATCCTCAGCCTTATCGTTTCAACCTCGACCACAAGAAGGTCACCATCGGACGAAGTAAGGACAGTGACATCGTGATCGATGAACCTTCGGTTTCCGGCTTACATGCAACCATGGAGCGGGTCGAAGGTGGCTATGTCTTGCGTGACCGAGGTTCTACCAATGGTATCAGCCTCGACGATGATCTGATGGACATCATCGACCTCCGTAATGGCGATGACGTCAAGGTCGGAGATGTCGTCTTCGATTACCATCTCACCGAGGACGAACAGACCGTGCTCGATGAAGAAGAATTTCACCCTCATGAGAAAGTAAAATCCGAAAACAAAGAAGCTTCGGATGAGGACTCTCTCGATGACAAAGAAGAAGAGGAAGACGAAGACGAGCTCCCT
>CALGMJ010000177.1 GCA_937958875.1 uncultured Verrucomicrobiales bacterium
CCAAGCTTAAAAATATTTCTTAGTTATGACTCTCTCATTCACAAAAATGAACGGTGCGGGCAACGACTTCGTTGTCATCGATAATCGTGAACTTCAAACCGATCTCTCGAACGAACAAATCGCGCAACTCTGTGACCGCCACCGTGGCGTAGGCGCGGATGGTTTGCTGGCAGTAGAACCGGCAGAAAATGGCGCTGATGTAAAATTTCGCTATTACAATGCGGATGGTGGTGAGGCGGAAATGTGCGGAAATGGTGCTCGCTGCTTTGCCCGCTTTACCGCGAAAGTTCTCGAAAATGGAAAAGACAAGCTCAGCTTCGAAACCATCGCAGGAACTCTGGGGGCGACCCTCATTGGCGAGGAAGTCATGATCGAGATGTCTGATCCTTTCGATCTGGAAATGAATGCTCCGGTAAAGGCCGAAGGCCTCGATTTCCCGGTCCACAATGTCAACACGGGCGTTCCGCATGCCGTCGTGTTTGTTCAGGATTTAGAAAATACGGACATCGTGGCGAGTGGGGCCTCGATTCGCTATCACAAGCATTATGAGCCGAATGGGACCAATGCGAACTTCGTGGAAGTGCTCGCTCCTGACCATTTAAGAGTGCGGACCTATGAACGTGGCGTGGAGGGAGAGACCCTTGCCTGCGGCACTGGCATTACAGCCTGCGCTTTGGTTCACCATCTTCTGACCGGGGCTGCCTCTCCGGTCAAAATCACCGTTGAAGGAGGCGATGATCTTTCCATCGGCTTCGAGCCCGGCCCTGATCAGACCTTTAAAAATGTCACCCTCAGTGGCCCAGCGGATTTCGTCTTTTCTGGAGAAATCCAAGTGTAATTTCGCTGATGACTCCGATTCCGTTCCAGCATAGCTACGCCGCCCTGCCGGAACGGTTTTTTGCTTCTCAGAAACCTGCTCAAGTTCCTAATCCCGAACTCATTCGAGTTAATAAGGAACTTGCTCAGGATTTAGGGCTCGATGACGAAACCCTGAGCTCCCTAGGAGCGCACTTTTTCAGTGGGAACGAGCTCCCTGCGGAAACAATGCCCATCGCGCAGGCCTACGCGGGACACCAATTTGGTGGTTTTTCTCCACAGCTCGGAGATGGACGAGCCATCTTATTAGGAGAACTCAATGGGCGTGATATTCAGCTAAAAGGCTCTGGACGAACTCCATTCTCCCGTGGTGGTGACGGGAAATCAGCGCTCGGCCCGGTGATCCGAGAATATCTTCTCAGCGAAGCGATGTATGCCCTCGGCGTGCCTACCACACGGGCTCTCGCCGCCGTGAGCACGGGCGAAACAGTTTTACGACAGGAAGGAGAAGTGCCTGGCGGAGTCTTTACCCGAGTGGCAGCGAGTCATCTGCGCGTTGGAACCTTTCAATTTTTTGCTGCTCGCCAGGATAAAGAAGCACTGCAAATCCTCTCAGACTATGCGATCCGGCGTCATTTTCCCGAGGCCCAATCTCCGCTAGAACTACTCAAGGCAGTTATCACAAAACAGGCAGCGCTCGTCGCGCACTGGATGTCACTTGGCTTTATTCACGGGGTCATGAATACCGATAACTGCTCCGTTTCGGGCGAAACGATCGATTACGGCCCCTGTGCCTTCATGGACACCTTTCACCCTCAGACTGTTTTTAGCTCAATCGATCGCGGTGGTCGTTACTCGTGGGAAAACCAAGCGATGATGGCCCACTGGAATCTGACTCGATTCGCGGAAACGCTGCTTCCCCTCATGGCGACTGAACCTGAGGAAGCCGTTGCAATGGCTGAACAAGCACTGGCAGAATTTAAGCCTCAATTTAAGAAGCACTACCTTTCTCGCTTTCGTTGTAAACTGGGACTCCATGCAGATGCTCCGGAAGAATTCTTGGACCAAACGCTCGGTGTCATGGCGAATGAGAAACTGGATTTCACCCTCTTCTTTCGTGAATTGACACGACACGCGGCGGGCGAAGCCACAAACTTCTTCGATCGAGTTCCAACTTGGCTCGCCGACTGGAAACAACTTGCTGCGCCCACTGAAACCTTGGCTAAAATGCGGCAAGAAAATCCGATTCTCATCCCTAGAAACCATCAGGTCGAGGCTGCCATTCAGGCGGCCTATCAAGGTGATTTCTCAGTATTCCATCGTCTTACCGAGGCTTGGCAGCATCCTTATGAAGAGCAGCATGGAACCGAAGATCTCGAGCGACCACCTCTTCCAGACGAGGTCGTGACAGCTACCTTTTGCGGCACGTAGTTTTTGCTGAGAGATATCAATTTTTAATTCCCCTCTTCTAGTTCAGGGTCCCCTACATAAGGGAAAAATTCAGAGTATAGGCAGGGCAAAATCTGAGGTATTAGCGGAAGAAAACCACTGATTACCCAGATTTCACTGATTTTCTTAGGCTCCGCAATATAGGCATCAGTGAAATCTGGGTAATCAGTGGTTTTAAAAAACGATTTTCCAAGTAATGGCGATCACTCTAGCAAGATTTTAGTCTGGATTACTCCCTTGTGTAGGAGCCCTGTGGAATCGTGAAGATCTTCATTCTTGAAGTCGAAGGTGACTACATAGAGTTTTTCAGCTAGGACAACCTCAAGCGACTTTCTCGGCGGATCAGATAATTAGTTCTGAAGATCCGAAAAGTGATGATCTTAGTTTACCGCTAGTGCTTTCACCACCAGCGTCATTGGCCCTGAAGGGATGAGCTTACTCACTCTTCTTTTTCTCAGCCTTCTTTTCCTTCTTTACGGTGGGCTTTTCAGAATTAGGGACGAATTTTAGGACAGTGCCATTGATGCAGTAGCGCTGGCCAGTGGGTGTCTGGCTATTTTTAAATGCAGAGAAGGTTTCACCGGCGAAGACGTGGCCAAGGTGGCCATCACAAACAGCGCAGAGGACTTCGGTGCGTGCGTAGCCTAGCTTGTAGTCGGTAGAGGTTTTTACGTTCTTGGCTTTCGCTGGATCATAGAAGGATGGCCAGCCACACTGGGAGTCGAACTTCGTGTCTGAAGAGAAGAGTTCCGCATTACAGCCAGCGCAGTAGTAGGTGCCTGCACCTTGTTTTTTAAATTGTTTATAGACCTCACCGTTCGCGCGTTCAGTGCCTGCATTACGGAGGATTTCATATTGAGCTGGGGTCAGTTGCTTTTTCCACTCTTCGTCAGTTTTTTTCACAGGTTTTACGGGTTGTTCTGGGGCTGATTTTTCGGTGACCATAGGCTGGCTTTCCTGAGCAGCAACCTGGAATGATCCGATGGTGACGAGGGCTGCGAGAGCCAGGAGGGAGAGGAATAAAAGCTTCTTCATGCTGGTGAGAGCTTAAAGGGCATCGCTTCTTCCGTCAAATCAGTGGCTTAAGGGAGAGCTTTGTTTTAGGCTAGCCAAGAGATGAGGATTTTAAAGAGATGCTACTTAGTGGTGGGGGCGCTGATTCTGGTGGCGGTCGGTCTGGTCCTGACGGGGGTTCATGCACAGAAAGAACTTCCCACCTATTACGCACATTCATTACGGAATTATCAAGAAGCAGATGCGGTAGCGGGTTACCCGATCAAGCAGGAGGTGGATCACGAGGGAGAGGCGACATTCTGGACGGCAAGCTTCCAGTCCGAAGCGAATCTTCTCACGGGAATTGAAAGATACCGCTTACCGACTGCGCTAGGATTTGAAAAACCGCTTCCTCAAGGGCAAGTGGGCGCAATCGGGAATGGGCTCGTGCTGATGACGGGGAAGGTGGTTGTTCTAGGGCATCGGCTAGCTGATGGGCGGGTGATACAGAGCCTTTACCGGGGGCTGGAAGACGTTTCGGTGCGGGTGGGGGCATTAGTTCCCCGAGGGGCTAAGCTGGGAGTAGCTCAGGAAAAGGTGGTGTGTGAGGTTTACGAGAGTGATGGCGTTGATCTGCGAAGTCCGAATCGATTTCCGCTCGCCGAGTTATTAGCTGAATATCCTGCAGATGATTCATTTAGTGAACCGCTGGCAGTGATGGCAGAGGAGGATAAGCGTGGCTTTTTAGAAACGCTGAAACTGGATCCTGCGAGTGCCGAGAAGCTGGGCGAGATCTTGAGTCGGGAGTAAGGAGGTTTTAGAAATCACCTCGTTCGTCTTTTTCGAGTTCAATTCTGTCCTGAAGATTCCGGGCTTTGACTTTACTGTTTCTCTTTCCCCAGCGTTCGACGATCATTTGACGTTTTTTTCGCCGAAGGGTGAGTTCTTCTATCTCTTCATCGAGCCGGAGAAATCCTTCGTAGCGGCGTTGGTCTAGCTGACCACTTTTGACAGCAGCTTCGATGGAGCAGCCTTTATCACCCTGGTGCTTACAGTCGCGGAATTTGCATTGCATGGTGAGCTCTTCGACATCGGCAAAGCTGTCCCGTAGTGTTTCTTCATCGGTCCACATTTGGACCTCCCGAATGCCTGGATTATCGACGAGCATGCCGCCGTCTGGGAGGACGACAAGTTCTCGGGCGACGGTGGTGTGGCGGCCTTTTCCGGTGACTTCATTGACTTCTCCTGTCCAAAGCCATTCTTCGCCTAGGAGCTGATTGACGAGGGTGGATTTCCCTACTCCGCTGGAGCCGACCATGGTGAGTGTGATGCCTTCTTTTAGGTAGCTTTTGAGGACCTCGAGGCCTTCTTTTTTTGTCGCGCTGGTGATGTAAACTTCGGCATCTGGCTGGAGGGCTTGAATTTCTGAAGCTGCCTTTTTGTTCGTCTCTTGATCGAAGAGGTCGGCTTTATTGACGAGGACGACAGGGCGGGCTCCACTGCGTAGGACGAGGGTGAAGTAGCGCTCCATACGGCGGAGGTTAAAGTCTGCTCCGGCATCGGTGACGACGACGACGATGTCGACATTGGCAGCGATGACTTGTTCCTGGCTGCTTTTGCCGGGGGCTTTCCGGGAAAAGCAGGTGCGCCTAGGGAGGCGGGCGCGGATGATGTGCTCATCTTCTTCTCCCTGACCGAGCTCGACGGCAACCCAGTCACCCACAGCGGGCAGGTCAGCATCGCAGGTGGCATCATGCCAGACTTTTCCTCCGACGACGCAGTCGACTTCTTCTCCATCCTTAAGGAGGGCAGAGAAGTTGATTTTTGTTTCACGGATGAGGCGGCCTGGGACCCAGTCGTTTTTTTTGAGGTCTTGAAAACTTTGGTCAAAGAAGTCTGTCCAGCCGAGCGTTTGAAGCGTCACGGAGCGAGCTTACCTGATTTTTGAGCGAAAGCCGAACAAAGTAATCACCGAGGAGTTGTCAGAATAGGTTTTCGCAGGCAATATAAAGACTACGGATGACTTTGAAGGAGCAGGTGCTGACCTTGGCGCAGCCGGAAGATTACTTTTCTGGGCTCTCGTGGACGGGGCACTTGTTACCGGAGGAGATTCTCGCATTTAAGCGGGTCAGGCAGGATCATGCTACCAGTGGTTGGGAGGGGATTTCGGCAAAGGCTGGGCGCTATGATCAGCATCGGCGTTTTGTCTTTCTGATGCCGATCGATGGAGAGGGGAAGTTGGGAGTGGAAAGTGAGGTATGGCCAGTGAAAGAGGGGGAGGCGCTTTTACTCTTTCCGCATCAGATTCATTATTACGTCGAGGTGCCGGAGTTTTTTTGTTGGCTCTTTATCACCTTCGAGTTGAGGCCGGAGGATGTTCTCAAGGTGGAGAAACTGCGAGGCGGACCACGGCAGTTGAGGCCCGGGCTGGAGAAGGCAGTGGCATCATTTTTAGATCTATATCAAAAGGAGAACGGTCTGGGAGCGAGTGCCGCACTGGCTCATGTGCTAGCAGAGCTGGCCCATGGAGTTCAGGTGCAGCGCCCGAATGAGGAGGTAGTGGAGAGGGGAATCATCGGCCGGGTAAAACGCTACGTGATGGGGAATCTTGAGGGGGAACTCTCGAATCCGCAGTTAGCGGAACAGATGCGGGTTTCTGAGAGTTATTTACGCGCGGTTTTTCGAGACGAGACAGGAGTTTCTTTAGGGCATTTCGTACGTTCAGCACGGCTCGTAAGAGCATCGTACTTACTTGAAGAAGGCAAGTTGGGGGTCAATGACATCGCCACCTGTTGTGGGTTTCAGTCGGTGGCGAGTTTTACGCGCGCCTTCCGGCGCACTTATGAGATGACTCCGTCTTCTTACCGGAAGCGGTTACAGGATTAACGCTGTGGAGGCCTATTTGTCTCTCTTCGGTGGTCCTTTATCGATTTCGACTCGGAAGGTGCGGCCACGGAGTTTTGCTCCCTTGAGGCCTTCCACGACTTCTTGAGCGTTTTCTTTTGAAACATCGATGAGGGTGTGTTTCGGAAAGAGAGTGATTTTTCCAAGGCTGCCATCTGGCACACTACATTCACGATAGATCATGCCGGCGATGTCACCTGGCTTAACGTGTTGTGCTTTACCTAAGCTCATGAAGAGGCAGGTCATGCCTTTACCGCCGTTACGTTCCTTACGGTCTCCGCGCTCGCGGCGTTCACTACGCTCACCTCGATCACGTTCGAAACGGTTTGATCCCCGTTCGTTACGCTCGCGCCGGCCTTCACCTTTTTCATCGCGCCAGTTCGAGCGCTTTCGCTCAGAGGCGAAGGCTTCTTTCTGGCGATCTTCATCGATGGCTTGGCCCTCGCGAGTGGTTGCTTCACGAAGAAGGGTGATGGCTGCGTTTGCGATATCGGTAGCGGTGTGGCCTTGGTCGAGAAGGCGGTCGAGGTAGCTTTGATAGTCACCAAGGTCCCCTTTTTCCAAGCGCTCACGGACGGAGTCAAAAAGGAGATCTGCGCGCTTTCCTTCCACCATTTCCTGAGTCGGAACGCGTTCGCGACGGATGGTCTGGCGGGTAAAGCGTTCGATGGTTTGAAGGCGATAGATATCTCGCCCATAGACAAAGGTGACGGCTTTTCCTGAACGCCCGGCACGCCCGGTACGGCCGATCCGGTGAACATAATCCTCTGGGTCATGCGGGATTTCGTAGTTCACGACGAGTTCGACGTCATCGATATCGAGACCGCGGGCGGCGACATCGGTGGCGACGAGGAGCTCTACCCGACCCTCACGGAAGCGGTTTAGGACGCGTTCACGCATTTGCTGAGTGATATCACCATGAAGGCGATCCGCGGTATAGCCACGGGCGAGAAGGGCTTCGGTAACTTCGTCGACGAGGCGCTTCGTATTACAGAAAATGACGCCCAGACGAGGTGGGTCGATATCGAGGAGCCGAGAAAGGACTTCTACCTTCGAGCGTTGTCGTACTTCGTAGCAAGATTGGTCGATGGAGGAAACGGTGAGAGATTTACGCTCGATTTCGACTTTCTCAGGTTCGTTACCAAAGCCTTCAATCAGCCGGCTGACCTGACGGTTCATGGTAGCGGAAAAGAAGAGAGTCTGGCGCTCCTTCGGCAAGGCGCCGAGAAGGTCTTCCATCTCTTCACGGAAGCCCATGTCGAGCATGCGGTCTGCTTCATCAAGTACGACGGTTTTAATCTTTCGTGTGTCGAAAGACTTTCGCTTCAGGTGATCTAAGAGTCGTCCTGGCGTGCCGACGACGATGTGTGCACCTTTTCGCAAGCCTTTGAGCTGGCGATCGATTGGAGCTCCTCCGTAGACTGGGAGGGCGCGGAGGCCTTTGAGCTTACAACCGAGACGGAAGACTTCTTCACAGACCTGCACCGCGAGTTCACGGGTAGGGCAGACGATGAGTGCTTGGGGCTGAGCAAGATCGACGTCAATGCGAGCGAGAACGGGGAGGGCGAAAGCAGCAGTTTTACCGGAGCCCGTCTGAGAAAGGCCGATAAGGTCCTTTCCAGTCATTGCGAGGGGGATGGTTTTCGCTTGAATAGGGGAGGGGGACTCAAAGCCCATATCCTGAATCGCTGCGAGGAGTGGTTCAGGAAGACCAAGTTCGGAAAAAGGAGGCGTGTCCATAAGGTGTGTGTTTTTGGGCTCTCGATGCGAGCGCGCCTCGAGAAGGTGAAGACCGCGACGATCCGCACTTGTTTCCTAATAGCAAGAAGGAAACTGCTTCGAAGCCGAATCAATTGGCTCGAAGGTATCGGTCAAATGGTATGAAATCTTTTACTTCTTCCTCCAAACTAGAAGAAGGAGCCCGCAAATCCCAGCGAGAATCGCGACAGATGGCTCCGGAACAGTAGTGGTAGACTCAGCCACTTGGCTAGCCAAGCAAGAGCTTGAGCTCAGGGTAATCAGGCTGGCTATCAGAGAGTGTTGTGGGGAAGCAATCATCTGGATACCGCCGGTGTGACACCACCGCTCTCAATTAGCAATATATTTTAAATAGGGAGAATTACCTACGATAACCTCAATTGCTTCTCTTGTTATATACTCTTATAGGGTTTCTTATCAATGGTTTATGATAGGATGGGTGTGTATTTATTCCTATTCTTGAACTGCGCTTACCTTAAAGGTGTAAGCATATTTACAAGGCATGCGAGATGGATTTACCTTTGGCATTTCGATCACGAGATCGTTTCCATTCTGATTCCATTTCAGCTCTTGTTCCCCACCCAGGAAGGAGACTTTAGCTCCCTCGGCTGCGGTGATGCCTTTAAGGATCAGTTGATCATCAGGAAAAACGGGGCAGATGGCGTAGAGAGCACCTTTTTTTCTAGTGAAAAGCACTTCCTTCCTTGCCATGCCGGTATCGGGATTTTTGAGGAGTTTATTAACGTCATATTTTACCCGGTAGTTACCATGCTTGAGTTCTTGCACTTTACCTTCAGTCCACTGGCAGCTCTGGCTGTGAGTGGTGGTGTGGTAGATTGCTTCGCCATTGACCTTGAGCCATTCTCCGATGTCTGAGAGCCGTTCTTCCATGAGAGGAGGAATACGGCCGTCAGCAGTGGGGCCAATATCTAGAAGGAAATTTCCGCCCCGGCTGACGATATCAATGAGCATGTAAGTAAGAGCTTCACTAGAATTATAGTCCTTAAAGCGTTCGGTGCGGCTGTAGCCAAAGGAGTGTGCCATGCCGCGGTTTTCTTCCCATGGTTTAGAGGCATCGGGAAGGCCTGCGCCATATTCGGTGGTGTAGTAGCCGCCGTGGATGTGGCGATCACCTTTTCCCCAGCGGTCATTGATCACGACATCATCCTTCACTGGTGATTCGTTAAAGAGCCAGGTAAGGATTTCTGGTGAGCGCCAAGTCTTATAGCTGTGATCCCACTCACCATCCACAAAGATGACCTTAGGGCCGTATTTTTTTACGATATCCTTAAACTGAGGAACTAGGACGCGATCGACGAAGAGTTCAGGCTTCGCGAGGTAAAGTGGGTTGAACCATTCGTAGATGGAGAAATAGAGACCCATGGTTACGCTGGTCTTATTGACAGCTTCGGTCAGCTCTCCCACGAGGTCACGTCCGGGGCCAGTCTCTACAGAGTTCCAAGGACGTCCCCAGGACTTGTTCGCCTCTTTACTAGGCCATAGGCAGTATCCGTCATGATGTTTTGCGGTGAGGACGACGTATTTCGCTCCGGAATTCTCGAAAGTCTCTGCCCATTGCTTGGGATCAAAGAATTCGCAAGTGAACTGGGGGACGAAATCTGGGTAGGTAAATTTTTCCCCGTATGTTTCGTTATGAAATTTCTTCACGGTGCGGTGCACTTTTCCACGCTTTGGATTTACTAGATCCATCCAGTACCACTCAGAATATCGGCCTACATGTGAGAAGGCAGGGACTGAGTAAGGGCCCCAGTGGATGAAAATTCCAAATTTGGCATCCGTCCACCATTTCGGAGTGGGGCGGGCATTGATTTCCTGCCACTCGGGATCACGGCGCTTTTTTTCAATCTCAGTATCAACTGATTTTGATTGTTGAGCTGAGAGTGGCAGAGCTGAAAGTAATACTGCTAACGCAAGTAGACGCATTCCTAGAAAATGAAGTGTGGACGAATCAGGGTCGAGTGTATTTAGGTCAGTCAATTGTCTCTTTTCTAATGAACGATTCTTCCGCACTTTGGCTGTGTGCCAGAGTTAGCAGAAGTGGAGCTTGCTCGCAGACAGTGGGCTGTTTGTGAGGGGGAGGAGGTTGTCTCCGTGCAGAGTCATGGTAAGACACGCATCTATCGGGATTGTCCCGCTCCTGCACTTAGAGAATTACGGGGTAAGTCGATTCAAAGCTCCCGGGCGCATGGGAAAAGGATGTTTTTTACCTTTGAGGATGAATTGCATCTTGAGCTTCACCTTGGAATGACAGGGAAGCTCTACGTCTCATCTGCTAGTCATGAAGAGCACCGTCATGATCACCTGATCCTTTGGCTGAAGGAGTCGTGTTTGGTGTTTAGCGATTATCGCCAATTTGGCCGGGTTATGCTCCATGATGTGTGTGCTCCTTGGGAATCGCTCCCTCCACAACCACAGGATGACGCATTTACTCAGAAATATGTGCAGCAGAAGATCGAGCGACACGGGCGTAAACCGCTAAAGGCTTTTCTTTTAGACCAGACGATTTGTCCCGGAGTGGGGAACTGGATGGCAGATGAGATCTGTTGGAAGCTCGCCCTTCATCCCGCGATTCCGACGGCGAAGCTGAATGCTTCTTCCCTACGAAAGGCGATCCGCTTTGTGACTCTGGGAGCCCTAAAGCATATCGCCGATAAAAATTCCAAACCTTCTCTGGATGGCTTTGCCCCAGGGTCTTATGTCGCACAGGTGCCGCCAAAGTCATGGCTTTTTCAGTATCGTTGGAAGGCGGGTGGTCATTGTCCGAAATGTAAGGTGGAGCTGGAGCGAGGAACGATTGCGACTAGAACGACAGCTTGGTGTGCGAAGTGTCAGCGAGAATAATTTTAAGATTTTTCAATCCGCTCTGGTTAAAAAAGACGCATCATTTAATGAAGACGTAATCAATTTTAAGACTGTCTGCTGCTTATGAATAAATCTCTTCTCATTTTCTCCTTCAGCCTCTTGCCCTATGGCGCGTCGGCCCAATCTATATATCGGTATTTGGGTAATGCGGTCACTCAACAAGCTTGGACAAATCCGCAGGCATGGAGACTTAATATTCCCAATAATTTTGATCCATATCCGCGGAATGGGGCAAGCGTAGAGATGCGAGAAGGATTTTTAGCGTTAGTTGAGCTTGATGGAACCGACATTAATCCCAATGGACCACTTAACTTTAGTCTTACCCAATTTATCGCAACGAATCAGAGTCCCATTAGACTAGAGATGGCTTCTGCCACCGTTTCCATTTCCGAGTTATTGCAATTTAATTCAATGGAGATTCGCAATGATCGAGGCGCTTTTTTTCAAGACGGAGGATTAAGTCTGAATAACTTGAAGTTTGTAGGCAATTTTTTCATCGATGACTATGATGTGCAATTTCAAGATGCTAATACGGTTTTTGGAAATCCCTTTGGGCAAATTCAGTTATCTAGTGGTGCTCGGTTGCGGAATAATGGTAATTTTAACTTTATCCCTTCCTTTGGAGCTCAACAGGCAATTATTTTAAATGATAATAATAGATCTCAATTTGTTAATAATGGGATCATTACTGTCGATGGACTTGGTGTGGCCAAAATGACGGCAGCATTTACTCAGAGAGCGGGACAGACGCTGAATACAGATGGGGTCCTCGTCGAAAATATGATCGATGTAAAAAGTGGTGAGATTTCGGTGAATCGTGAAGCAGTTATTGAGGGAGGATTATTAAGATCTGAAAGTGTTTTGTCTTTCAGAGGGGATACTCTTTTTATCGAAGAAGCTAATGTAGAAACAGTAGGAGATGGTTACCTCAATTTTGAAAATAGTATTAATTTTGGATTAAGGCTTATAAGTAATGGTGAGGCAGACAAAAATTCACATGTTCGCTTACGAGGTATTTTCGAAGTGAGTGAGTTTGCTTTGAGTAAGGAAGCTCCTTTAGTTTTATTGGATGGGCGTCCTAGATCGAGTGGTGGAGAAATATTTAATACTGGATATATGGTGTGGGATGGGGGGCGTTTAGGCAATTTTACAAACACAGGCCAAGAACGTGGACAGTTTGTGATTCGTAGTTTTGCTTTTGGTATTACAGACCCACCTGGGATACAAAGCGTTAATCCTACCATCCAGGGAAACCGTACTTTTAATAATAACGGCTACTTTTTGCAGGAAAATGATATTCTAACCCTTGAGCCAGGTGCTTCTATTGTGAATAATCTTGGGGCGACTTATGAAATCCAAAATTTTGGAGTAAGAGTCCTCGTTAACGATGCTCAAAGTTTACAGAATAGCGGCACATTACTTAAGACAGATATGGATGGAGCATCTGTTAATGCTTTAATTCAATGTCCTATCGAATCGACAGGATCTCTGGAAGTCTTATCTTCTGATCTAAGCTTGAATGCGGGAGGGATCCTAAATCAAGCGGTGAAAGTTGAGGGGCCACAATCTTCATTGACTTTGTTGAGCAGCGCCGTGCTAGAAACGGTTTTAAAAGATTTAACCATCACAGCGAATGCAGGAGGTATTGTCCAAGCCCTTGGTGGGCCTATTCAAGTTGAGGGATTAGTGCAGGCTACGGGTAGCGAAGGTCTCATTCATATTAATAGCACTGGGGTGGTAGTCACGACGGATGACATCTTGAGCGGAACATTAAGTGGCTCTGAACAAGTTCCTGTGAAGTTCGGAGATTTACTAAATTCTCCTATCATTTCTCCCGAAGCACCTCTCATCAATGCCGGTGAGATGGAAATTGATCAGGCTCGTCTCATTCAGAATACTTTTTTAAATACTGGGAATTTACTGATTTCACGAAATTTTAACTTATCGCCAATCTTGAATGAAATACCACATTTTGAAAATTCAGGTATCGTCACTCAAAATGGAAATATTCAGCTAGGTAATTTTTCAAAAATTACGATTCTTGAGAATGGGCTTTATACCATCAATCAAGGAAGTTTGATGGATTTTGGAGCTGAACAAAGTTTCACCATCGAGGAAGGGGGGACCTTAAAGGTAGAATCGACCCAGAGTGTAGCCCATCAGATTCAAGTTGATGACATTATTTTAAATGGAGAGGTGGAGGTGGCCACTGGGAATCTTGAGATCTTATCTACACGTAGCCTTACAGTTAATGGAGGGAAGATTGATGTTCGTGGTGGA
>CALGMJ010000178.1 GCA_937958875.1 uncultured Verrucomicrobiales bacterium
GAGAAGGAGGAGGATGGAAGAGTGAGAATTTGTCTTCCGATGAAATAATGGACAAGCCGAGTCTTTGACCTATTTCAAAAGACCGTAGTCGGTCATGAGAGCTTTGAGTTGATCGCTTTTCTCATCATTGAGATTGATCAAGGGAAGCCGGATTTCATCGGTGCAATGACCTTGAAGGGCTACCGCGGATTTGATGGGAATAGGATTACTATCTAGTCCCATGAGCTTAGAAAATAGTGGGTAGTAACGCTTTTGAAGCTCAAGGGCTTCTCCGTATTCTCCCTCAAGACAGCGGTTTACAAGGCTAACCATGACTTCGGGAATGAGGTTCGAGGCGACACTGACTAGGCCGACTGCTCCACAAGACATGAAGGGAAGAGTCAGGGGATCATCACCGGAGAGAATCTGAAAATCTTCAGGGACTTCCTGCACGAGCTGGTTGACCCGATCTACCGAGCCTCCTGCTTCCTTATTTGCGACGATATTAGGAAAATCATTGGCCAGGCGGGCGACAGTTTCGATTCCGATTTCGATGACAGATCTACCAGGGACAGAGTAGAGCATGAGTGGGAGATCGGTATTCTGTGCTACGGCTTTGTAGTGCTGGTAAAGTCCTTCCTGGGAGGGCTTGTTGTAATAGGGGCAGACTTGCAGTGAGCCATCGACGCCGAGCTTTTGTGCTTCTTGAGTCAGATGAATCGCTTCTTGAGTCGCGTTTGCTCCAGTCCCGGCGACGACTTTGATCCGGCCAGCTGCGTATTCCACGGCAGCTTTAATGATGTCGAGGTGCTCAGAAGGAGTGACGGTAGGAGATTCTCCAGTGGTGCCCACTGGGACGATGCCAGTGACGCCAGCCGCGACTTGGCGTTCGATGAGGGCTTCAAAAGCGGGGTAGTCTACCTGATCATCCTTAAAGGGAGTGATGAGGGCGGTGAAGGTGCCAGAAAACATAGGTGTGAGTGATGTAGAGTAAAAAGAACGAGAGACCTTCAGGGAAGATCTCTCAATGAGTCGAATGGGGCTGGAAAAGACTACGATTTCCAGTTGAGTGCGCCCTTCTTAAGGGCGTAGACGTAGGCGATGGTGAGCAGAGTTGCAAAGCTCGCCATACTGACAAGTGCCATTGAGTTGTCCTGAATGAGATCACGGAACTGAAGAGCCCATGGATACATGAAAACGACTTCGATATCGAAGAGGACGAAAAGCATCGCGATGAGGTAAAACTTTACGCTGAACCGGGGAGCACCGTCGCCAATAGGGAGCATGCCGCACTCATAGGGAGTTTGTTTCGTTTTGTTGTCTTTTCCCTTTTTACCCAAAAGGACACTGAGGCCGAGGGCGATTCCCGCAAAGCCGATGGCAGCGAGGGCTTGGATGAAGGCAGCAAAGTAATCGTTTAGCATGACGGTAGTGTTTTACTTAGGAAAGAAAGAGCCCGCGTCGGGCTCGACGCGGGCAATTAAAGTTTTCATCGCCAGATTAACCAGCATGAATTTTACAGATTTCGCTGAATCAGCCTGATTAGGCCTCTTGAGCGAGATTATCACTGTGAGCTTCCTGGATTCGCTCGAGACCACGGTACTCTTTACCGTCTTTCTCAGCGAGACCGCGGGTCACAAGGTTTTGAAGTTTTTCGTATGCGCGAAGGCGAAGCATTTCTTCACCGCCGCTGACTGCGTTGCGCTCTTTTAGACGCTCGTAGACATCTTCGAAAAGCTCATTGAAAGGGAAAAGCTTATCGGAAGAGCCAAGAACATTTACCAGTTCATCGGTCACATGATCGGGAAGCCGGCGTGAAAAACGAGTACGTTTGGTAGTTGCCATAACGAGTGGAATATAGCAGCTCATTTCCGTAAAAGCGAGTGCAAAAACTATCAGGAAAGCAAAAATTTTTGTAACGACAAGAGAGAAAGTTCGCTTTTATCAAAGAAAGGCTCTTTTTTTCAGGGAATTCGTATGTGGTCAAAGCTTGTCAGTTCTCCTGAAGTGTTTAACTCTGCTTAAATGATTGCACGTTTAAAGGGGGAAATCTGGGAAGCTCTGCCAGGGCGAATCGTCGTAGGTGCTGGAGGGGTAGGTTACCAAGTGCTTGTTCCGATCTCGACTTATGATCGTTTGAATCCGGTTGAGGGGCATCAAATAGATCTGAAGACATACCAGCATGTGAGAGAGAATTTGATCGCACTGTATGGATTCTCCACAGATGAAGAGCGTGATGTTTTTCTTCTTCTAATGGACCGGGTGAGTGGGATCGGGCCTGCGATGGCGATGAATATTCTGGGAGGGATGCCAGTTGAGCATTTTAAGCAAGTCGTGGTCGCTGGTGATGCCGTTTCGATGTCTAAAATCAAAGGGGTTGGGAAAAAGACTGCCGAGCGTATTATTCTCGAGCTGAAGGACAAAGTAGGTGTTGTTCAGACTTGGGAATCAAATCCTGAGCGCTCAGATGCTTCACGAGATGCTGAAATGGGGCTTATGGCGCTTGGGTTTAAGCAGGCCGACGCTAGAAAGGCGGTAGATCGTGCTTTAAAAGAAAATACCGGAGCTGATTCTAGTGAGCTTATCCGAATGGGGCTTCGAGGAATGTCGTAACCATCGAAGAATGCGCTTTCTGGTCAGAGATGAAGCTATTTGATGCAAAAAATAGTACAAAAAAATAAACTTCGAGCGTATATACTAATATGAGTGATCAGTCTGGAATCGGGCGGCGTGGTTTTCTGCGAGGAATCGGAGCGGCGGTAGCTGTTCCTGCCTTTGATTCTTTCCGTCCTCTGCTAGCTAAAACTCAAGCAGCAGCGGCATCTGGAGTGGCTACTACGGCTACTGGGAGTCCCTTACGGATGGCTTATCTTTACGTTCCAAACGGGGTGAACGTGAAGAAATGGATGCCACAGGGTGATGGGGCTGACTATGCACTCGGTGAAACGATGTCTCCATTGGCTCCTCATAAGGACCAATTTCAAATTTTCAGCGGTTTTGCTCACGATCATGCCAATGGTGGACGAGATGGAGCCGGCGATCATGCTCGGAGTAACGCCACATTTCTAACGGGAGCGCGTGCTCGTAAAACCTCGGGATCAGATATCCATCTTGGAATTTCTGTTGATCAAGTCGCAGCACAAGCGTCACGAGATCAAACGAGGCTATCGTCACTGGAGCTGAGCTGTGATGGCGTCCGAAAATCAGGTCATTGTGATTCAGGTTACTCCTGTGCTTACCAGTTTAACTTATCTTGGCGCTCGGATAACCAGCCCATGACCCCGGAGTCCAATCCTCGTCTGGTCTTTGAGAGACTTTTCGGAGCGGGAAAAGGGAAGAAGCGTAAAGAGAATTTACAACGCCGTCTCGCTTCTCAGAAATCGATTTTAGATTTCATTTCAGATGACGCGGAGGTTTTACAGAAGAGTCTCGGAAGAAATGATCAGCAGAAGCTAGATGAGTATCTTACGGGGGTTCGAGAAATAGAGCGGCGGATTCAAAAATCTGAAAGCTGGGGCACTCCAGTAGATCCAGGCGTTCCGGCACCCATTGGTATTCCTAGATCATATGCTGAGCATGTGAAGCTCATGACTGATATGATGGTCCTAGCTTTCCAAACGGATTCGACTCGGGTGGCGAGTTTCCTACTCGCACATGATGGGAGTAATCGTAGCTTTAAGGAGCTAGGAGTCTCTGAAGGCCATCACAATCTTTCTCATCATAAGAGCCGGGAGGAAAATCTCGAGAAGATCGCAAAGATTGATCATTTTTATCTCGAACGCTTGGCCTACTTCTTTAAGCGCTTAGACGAAACTAAGGACCTAGACGGGAATTCCCTTCTTCACAACAGTATGATTGTCTACGGAAGCTGTATTTCTGATGGGAATTCCCACAGCCATAAAAATCTACCGATCATTGTCGGCGGAAATGCGGGGGGAGCTTTTACCCCTGGGCGGCATGTGGATCTGAAGGAAAAAGTCCCTCTTTCGAATCTTTATGTGCGGATGCTGAATGAATTCGGTGTCAATCAGAACACCTTTGGTGATTCCACTGGGAAATTACGTCAGATTTGATTTCTGGCCTTTCCTCGTTTGATCAGCTCTTGACCTTCGGTGCTACAAAGTATTGCTTGCCGCCATGCAAGAACCCAACGATGAAATTCCTGCCGAGGAAGAAATTCTCGAGGAAGTTCCCGCGACAGAGGAATCTGCGGAGAATGCTGAAGTTACTGAAGACTCTGCACCTGTGGAAGAAGAAGCTACTGAGCCAGAGGTGCTTAGTCCTGAAATGGAAGCAGCTAAGTGGAAAGAGGCTGCCATCCGTTCAGCTGCAGATCTGGATAATTACCGTAAGCGCATGGCTCGAGAGAGAGCTGATGATCTCCGTTATGCTCGGGGTGGCCTGATTGAGGAGCTTCTCCCGGTTTTTGATAACTTCGCCATGGGGCTGCAAATGGCCGAGCAAGATCAGGATTCCATGATTTATAAAGGTATGGCTATGGTGAAAGGTCAGCTCGATGATTTTCTTGGCTCACAGGGAGTGAAGGAAGTTGAAGCGACTGGAGTGTTTGACCCCAATCTTCATGAGGCGATTGCAGAGGAAGAATCTACTGATTTCGAACCAGGCACGATTCTCTTTGTGCAGCGTAAGGGGTATCAACTCCATGACCGTCTCCTGCGGGCTGCTGCCGTGACTGTGGCAAAAGCTCCTGAAGCTGATAAAGAATCTGAAACGGAGGCTGCTGAATAAGAAATGGCGCGCGATTACTACGAAATTTTAGGAGTCTCAAAAGATGCGACTCAGGCTGAGATCAAGAAGGCCTACCGTAAGGCTGCGGTAAAACATCATCCGGATAAAAATCCAGATGATCCTGGTGCAGAAGATAAGTTCAAGGAGCTTGGAGAAGCTTACGAGGCTCTTGGCGATGAAGAAAAACGGGCTGCTTATGATCGTTATGGCCACGCTGCCTTCCAAGGTGGTGGCGGAGGTGGTCGTGGTGGTTTCCATGATCCGATGGATATTTTCTCTCAGGTCTTCGGAGGTGGTGGAGGTGGATCCATGTTTGATGATCTCTTCGGTGGTGGAGGTGGCCGCCGCGGCGGTGGAGGATCTGTCAAAAAGCGTGGGAGTGATCTTCGCTATGACTTAGAGATTTCACTCGAAGAAGCTGCCACAGGTGCCGAGAAGGAGCTTGAAATCGAAAAGTATGCCGGCTGTGGAAAGTGCTCGGGTTCAGGCTCGAAGTCAGGTTCCACAGGAGCAAAGTCTTGTTCCTCCTGTGGAGGACGGGGAGTGGTAGCGAGCCAGCGTGGAATTTTCATTCAACAGACTACCTGCCCTGAATGTCGCGGTGCAGGGCAAGTGATCGCTGATCCTTGCGGAAACTGTCAAGGCGAGGGCCGGGCTCAAGCTCCTGAACGGGTCAAAATTCGGATCCCAGCAGGCGTCGATGATGGCACCCGCCTTCGTTCTACCGGAAAGGGTGATGCTGGCCTGCGTGGTGGCCCTGCGGGCGATCTATACGTCTTCCTGCATATGAAAGAGCACGATGTCTTTCAGCGGGAAGGGGATGATCTTTACTGTGAGGTTCCACTTCCTTTCGGGAAGGCTGCTCTCGGCGGAGAGCTTGAGGTTCCTACTCTTGAGGGGCGTTCTACGATCAAGGTTCCAGCGGGTACCCAAGGAGGCACCACCTTCCGTCTTCGCGATAAGGGGATCACCAGCCTGTCCAGTGGACGTAAGGGAGATCTTCATGTGGAAGTCCAAGTGGAGGTGCCAACACGCCTGAATTCTGAGCAAAAAGAAAAGCTACGCGAATTTACAGAGTCAGTCGGAGAGGAAAATTCTCCGATGGAGGAAGGTTTTTTCGAAAAAGCAAAACGCTTTTTTGATATCTAACAGCAGCCTCGAAAAAAGGGAGGCGGTTCTTTCCTTAGATTAACTCTGAACTCCCATCATATGTCCTGATTCGGCCTTCTCCGAATCAGGATTTTTTTTGACCTGAGCTGGGATTTATCGGTCTGGTTCGTACCAGTAACGATCGCCGGTTTCACGGTCTTTCCCCTCAAAAACTTTTTTGAGAAACGCAGGATCCTTAACCATGTGCCAGTCCCCGTATTTGTCAAATTTCCGACAGGAAGTCGTGAGTCGAGAGCGGTAAAGGGTGCCGAATCGTTTCCCAAGAGTTTTTCCATAGCGCTTCAGACGAACCGCAAAGTCTACGTCCTCTACGGTGATGAAGGTAGGGTCGAACCCTCCCGTAGCCTCATAGGCAGCTCGGGTAAACCAAAAGCAGCCAAAAGAGACCTGATGTTTTGCTAAATGAGGGAAAAGCACGATCATGGAGGCAAAGATGCCCAGAGAATAACGCTCTGGTAAAACGAGGCAGCCTCCACCAATAAATTGGCGACTGTCTAGTTTTTCCACGACATCAGCGAAGGTCATTGGGTGCATGTAGCTGTCAGCATCGATCGTCATGAGGATGTCCCCTTGAGCTTCGGCTAGGCCAGCATTTCGGATCTGCGCGAGATTTCGCGCATCTTCATAAACGAGGTTCGCTCCAAAATCACGGGCGATCTTTTCGGTGCCATCTGTGCAGCGATTTAAGACAACAATGATTTCGATTTCTAAAGGCGAATTTTTCTTTGCGAGCTCAATGGCAGCAAGACTTTTGGGCAGAAATGCCTCCTCGTTGTGGGCAGGTATTACAATTGATATCTTGATATAACAATGATGCAATGATTCTGGACTAAAGCAAGACTCTGTTGCAGTTTTGTATAAATGTTATTTCCTATTAGTGATGATGATCGCCACCTTTCTAAGCCTGCGTATGTCAGTATCAGCCTGCTGATTCTGAACGTGGCACTCTTCTTATATCATCAGTCGAATGAGGCTTTCACCAATGGGTGGAGTCTTGTTCCTCGTGAGATTACCGGAGGAGAGGATTTAGTGGGGGATTTTGCGGTTGGAGAGCAAGGCTTTCTGACCCTGTATGCTGGGCCACAGCCTGTTTATTTGACCTTCCTTAGCTCCATGTTCATGCATGGAGGCTGGGCTCATCTCGGCGGGAATTTACTCTATTTGTGGATCTTTGGTGACAATGTGGAGCATCGCTTTGGATCCCTGAAATTTTTGGTGTTTTACCTTATCAGTGGAGTGGCAGCTTCTGCGGTCCAAATTGCCATGGCTCCGCAGAGTATTATTCCCACCTTGGGGGCGTCGGGCGCGATTTCTGGAATTCTTGGGGCTTATTTGGTGCTTTTCCCTCGAAATCGAGTCAATGCGGTTTTCTTTGTCCGGATTATCTCAGTTCCAGCAATTCTTGTCTTGGGCATGTGGGGAGCGATGCAGATTTTCGGAGGGTGGGGTTCCCTGGAATCAGTCGGAGAAAGCGGTGGGGTGGCTTATGGCGCTCACATAGGAGGATTTGTTGCCGGCATCATCGTTGGGCTCATTGCTCGAGTTGCTCTAAAGGAGGAGCCGACATCGATGCTGTATGCGAGTGATAAAAAATCGCGCCGCTTGTGGTAAGCGTAGTTTTGGAGTAAGCGCTTCGCATGATTCGTGAAATTGTAGTGCACCCAGGAGGGGCTCATAAGGATGATTATCTCGCTTGTGCTATGTTGTTGGCCAAACATCCGGTGTCCATTTATCGACGTGAGCCGACCTCAGATGACCTAGCTGATGCGGAAGTATGCGTCGTGGACGTTGGCGGAGAATGGGATGAGTCAAAGATGAACTTTGACCACCATCAATTTCCTCGTGATTCTGAGCCTCTCTGTGCGCTGAGTCTGGTGCTCAAATATCTGGGTCTTTATGAGGATGCTCAGAAATTTTGTGATTGGCTTTCGGTCGCTGAATACATCGACACTCGCGGCATCGTCGATACTGCGAAGTGGTTGGAGGTAGACCGGGAAACACTTTCTAAGCTGAATTCACCAATCGATGTGACGATGCTCAGACGTTTTGCCTCGAAGATCGAGCATCATCAGGGAGAGCCAATTTGGGAACTCATGAAAATGGTCGGCGATGATCTTTATGAGTATATCACCGGGATGAAGGAGCGTCTCGCCTATGTCGCAGAGCATGCCGAAATATTGGAGATGAATTTTGGAAAAAAAATCCTCTTCATGCCGAGGTCTGAGCCCCTTGCGGATGATGCGTCCTCTGGTATGGGGCGTTATGTCATTGAGGAGGGACTGCAAGAGGAGATAGTAGGGATGATTTATCCTGATCGCCGCGGAGTCGGGTATGGGATGTCACGCTACAATGATGATAAGCGCCTAGAGTTTACCCGGGTAGGCGATGAGGACGATGTTCACTTCGCTCATAACAAGGGTTTTATTGCAAAAACCTCCGCCACCGATCTCTGCCGTCTGAAGGCTCTCGTCGAACAGAGCTGGATCGGTTAGCCAGTTGAGGAGCCTCTACTTCAGGTAGTGAGGCTGAATGTGGAAGCTTCCTTTGGCAGTCTTGAGTACTCCGGGGAGGCTTTTCTTTTGTTTCGGAGAGTATTCTGCTCGCTCGATGGTGAGCTCCCAAAAACCAGGTCCCTTACGGACAAATTCTTGTTTATGTTTTGAGGAGATTTGTCCGTCTTCTGAGAAGAAGTAGCTCGGTGTTTCGGTGGAAGTTCCACTTAAGAGAATACGAATGGGGGATTCATCAGATGAGCTGAGAAGAGTCGCTTGCCAGTTTTTGGCTGCAGTCGGGACTTCAGTGCGGGCTTTTTCGATAAGCTTAGCCGATTGTTGAATCGGCTGTGTTGCTGCTGATATGGGTAAGTTTAGGAAAAATTCCCATCCGTCTGGATGGCAGGACTGGGCGCAACACATCCAATTAGTTTTGGCTGAAATAGTGACGGCTTTTTCTGAAATTTTGGTCGGCGGGGTGAGCGTTACCAGAAGAGTGACATCTCGTTTGTATCCATGACTTTGGTAGTCGGCCATGTAAGTGATTTCAGGTGAGGGCCAAGAGATTTCAGAAACCTCGAAGCCTTCTGGAACAGTCCAGTCAATGCTCGTAGGAACCCCCACTTGACCGGGGCTTTTCCAATAGGTGTGGAATCCAGGTTGATGTTTTATGTGAAGGCCTAAGGTAAGTGGTTGGCCTGGGACGATGGTTTTACTCTCCGAGATCAGGCTAACTGTTAGACCCTTTGGTTTTTCCCACTGGAAGGGGAAGCGGCCACTCGTAGTGTGAGCTTCAGTGAAGATTTCTTTAGCTTGAGCAACTTTTTCAGGGTGCTTTTTTGCGAGGTCTTTCGTTTCCCCTGGATCTTGATCGAGACGATAAATTTCGATGGGGGCATTCGGATCTTTCATCATGTCGTACTGCACTGCTTTCCAGTTCAGTTCAGGACCAAAACTCGCGGCGCGCCGACCACCACGAGCGGGAAATTCCCAGTAGAGGTAGTCGTGCTGCTTCTGAGGCTGTTGAAAAAGGGTAGGGAGAAATGAAATGCCATCAGTATCTTCTGGAATGGGAAGCTCAACAATTTCACAAAAAGTAGCGAGGGTGTCCCAGTGAGCAGAGGGGTGACCTGAAGAGGTGCCTGCTTTGATCTTGCTAGGCCAGCGTGCAATGAGAGGCACACGAATGCCGCCTTCATAAAGATCACGCTTATAGCCGCGGTAAGGACCATTAGAGTCGAAAAAATCAGGGAGATGCCCGCCTTCGATGTGAGGGCCATTATCAGAGGTGAAGATGACGAGGGTGTTGTCATCAATTTTCAGCTCCTTCAGCAACTTCATGATGTCACCGACATTATTGTCGAGAACTGTCATCATGCCGGCAAACTGTGCCGCGGGATTTGTATGAACCGGAAGATTATTAAGATACTCCGCTTCGATTCCTTCATATTGAGGGAAATCTTTCCTGAATGGTGCGGCAAATTCTTCGGGAACATGCATGGCTGCGTGGGGAAGAGTGAGCGCGAGATAGGCGAAAAATGGCTTATCTTTCTTTTCCCGAATCCACTTCTTAGCTTCGTCTAAAATCAGAGGCGGGGTGTAGGTTTTGCCGTCAAAGAGAATTTTCTTACGGTCATCGTACATCCACTCTGGGTAGTAGGTGTGAGCATTCCATTGGCAGTTGTAGCCGTAGAATCGATCGAACCCTTGATTGAGAGGGTCACCAGGAGATCCGGGAAATCCGAGTCCCCATTTGCCAAAAACTCCTGAGGTATAACCTGCTTTTTTGAGGATTTCAGGGATTGTAACCGCACTTGCCTGCATGGGGTTCTGTCCCAGTTGAGTGCCATTCTCATCTTTGACATCACCATTGCCGCGGATAGGTGTGTGGCCGGTGTGTTGACCAGTCAGGAGAGCAGAGCGGGTGGGGGCACAGACGGTCGAGCCAGAGTAATGCCGGGTGAAATGCATCCCTTCTTTTTGGAGCTGATCGATGTGAGGTGTCTTGAATTTTTTCTGCCCATACCCTGAGAAATCATTGTAACCAGCATCATCGACTAGAATGTAAATGATGTTTGGCTTCTGGGACTTTGCGAAGAGCGGAGCCGCAAAGAGTAAGAGTAGAAGAGGAAGGATAGGCATGAGTCAGAGAATGAAATAAGAATGCCGAAGTCACAAGTCGGCGTGTGAGATCGAATGGAATTATTACTCCAGTCTAGAAATCAATCTTCCAAAAAAGAACGAGCACGCAAGCCCAACCGTCTTGCGTGCTCATTCCCCCCATTCTATCCATTGCGAAAACTCTTATTTCCTCTTCTGTCTCTTGATTATTTCTGAGTCGAGTGAAGCGAGAACCTCAACTTCCCATGGTGACTCGGTGATGACTGTCGGCTTGTGATGAGTGATCACAGGAGGTTCTTCGATAGATTGACGAGATTCCTCAAAATGCCAGATCAGCATCGTCAGAGCGATCATAAGCACCGGGCCGATTAAATTGAACACCACTTCCTTCATCACGCCTTCATACTGGAAGCGTTTTGTGAAGAGATGATGTGATGAATGTGAAGATTCGGAGAAATTAGTGCGGAAGAACGAGGTCATCTTCCGTGAAAAGCTTTTGATCCGGGCCTGCAGAACGAAGCTCTAAAACTTTGCTCGACAGGGCGTGGACCTTAAGAGGGGTGTTCCAGCGGTCGACCAATTGTTGTTTCTCATTCAGGATAGGGTGGCCCGGAGAGAGATACGCAGTGCGATAGGTGTTTTTACCGAGTAAAAAGAGGGCAAGGTCTTCATTAGTAGAATAATGACGCGTGTCACGATTCTTGATTAATAAGAAGACATTCTGGACATAACCCTCAAAAAGCTGAAGGTCCTCCATTCCCGAAGAACCGCTAGAGGCGTAGCGCTCTAAGACTCGGTCGCCTAGAGTTTCCGCTTGGGCGGTGGAGAGTGGTTCTGGATCTGGCGAGAAACCTGCCGATTTTTCTTTCGAGTCTCCTTTTTGGAAACTCGTCCACAGCAGAAAACCTAGAAAAAGGATGAGAAGACTTACGAGGATCTTTTTCACACTTCAAAGGTATTCGGCTTCAGGAAGCCGATAGGGAAGGTCGAGGGATCAGCTGGATTCACTTGGGAGAGATCGAAAAAGTTACTTAAATTCGGAAGAACCTGTTCGAAATTTGATTCTCCTTTTAGGCCAAACCACAGCAAGAGTTCGGCGAAAAATTCGTCTACAGAAACGCCGGGAAGAGTGCGTCCGCCTCGGCTCACATAAATTGGATTGCTATCGCTGAAGGTCAGATCAGGGAATTCTCCAAGGATTTTTCCTCCATCGATGGCACCACCAAAGACCATTTGATTTCCTCCCCAGGCGTGGTCCGAGCCGCCGCCATTCGAACGTAAGGTCCGGGCGAAATCAGAGGCAGTGAATGTCATGACAGAATCTTCTAGCCCTAGTTCTTCGATCCCTTTCTGAAAGGCTTCCACAGCAGGCGCGAGTTGGCTTAGGCGGTCACTCTGCGGGGCTAATAGCTCAGCATGATGGTCCCAGCCACCGAAGCCAATAAAGATGGTCTGACGGCGTAGGCCAAGTTCAGGTCTGAGTTTAATCATCTTGAGCGCGCTTTCAAAGTCTCGCCCGATACCAGTGTTTGGGAAGGTGACATTGGCGAAATTATCTTCGAGTGAGTCGAATTTATCCTGCACGAATTCTTGTTCAGAGATACTCTTACTGGTGAGCTCGGCAAAAGCCTTCTGCATCATGTTCGAGTATTCCTGTTCCATGAGAGACTTCACGGCGATGTTCTTCTGGAAAGTGGGGTGGTCGGTATCCCGATCATCCTGAGAAAAGGTGAGCGCGCCTCGGTTATTCATTACGAACTGAGAGGTCTGACGCCCCACTTGGAAGACATTATTTCCCGCAAAGGAAAGACTCATCGAAGTGAGATTTTGATTATGGGTACAGTGAAGGACATCGGCCATGCGCCCAGCCCAGCCGGTGAGTCGAGTATCACCTTGAGGGATGGAGGTCTGCCACTGCTCAGTCTGATCACTGTGGGAAAAGAGGGAGCGGGGGAGAGGCACTGTTTCATCATCATATTGCGCCTTGGTCGTTGGCTGAATGAGGGTGCCGATATTGGCGATAAACGAAAGTCGTCTCTTTTCTTGATCGCCGTCAATGCCATTGAAGAGATCCCGGTAACTTCCTGTGGCGGGATGTAGTCCGTAGAGCTGACCATCTCCACTCGCTACTTGCTCGAGGGCTAGAAGCTCATTTTGCTGAAGCGCGATGTCAGTCCGAGTATCGGCGTAGGCTTGATAGCGTGTATCATCACGAGGAACGAGGATGTTGTATGAGTCAATACCGCCATGAAGGAAGAGGCAAACCAGAGTCTTACGGTCTGAGCCTCCATCTAGCGGTAAACCTGCGGCGACAGCATTGTTTGCCATTTTAAGATTCAGCAGGGTGGACATGATCGCTGAGGAGCCCAGAGCTGCGCAGGGAGCTCCTTGTAGAAAGTCACGACGGGTCTGTTTATTGGTCATGGGAAAAATGGGTAAAGAGTGCGTTAACGCTGAATCGCGGCGTCGGGAGACATCATGGTGAGGTAAATAGCAAGGCGGATGCGGCCGGGAAGATCTTCAGCCGTAGTTGCGTTGATAGAGTCCAGAATAGTGGTACGAGTATTACTAGACATGGAGCCAGCGCAAAGGAGGAGATTGAGCTGGTCGAGTAGGCTTTCAGGATCCTCAGCAAAAGGCATGAAGTCCGAGAGGTCTGGGGTGAATTGGTACGAGTTGCCACTATTAAATCCTTCATTCACGGTTTCCCAGAAACGGTTAGGGACTGCGACAGAAGTGTAGGAATTAAGAATCTCAAAGGTAGGGCCATCGAGATTATTATCTGAAAGCGTTCCGGGAGGAGAATAGTCTGGACGGTAAAAATTAAAGACCGTGTTGGCATAGAGAGGGAGCTGTAAGGTATCACGGAAGAAACCACCGCGCTCCCACCAGAGGACATTTCCATCGCGGTTCAGCTTCAGGATACGTGCCAGATGCATGTTACGGATGACGGGTTCTCGGTAGATTCCGTATTCCGGTTGTAGAAGTTGTCCGGGGTCTCTTGCTTCAGGATCGAGCAGGATTGCTTTTACCGTGGCCTCAAGATCGCCACGACGGTGACCGCTTTCCCCTGCAAAAATGCGTGATACTCTTTCGACATATGCTGGGCTCGGGTTTGAGGTGACGAGGAATTGGATTAACTGGCGGGAGATGAAAGGAGCACAGCTGGGATGTTCAACAAGATGACGCACGGTATCTCGGATATCCTGAAGGCCATTTTCGATCGAAGCTTCACGCTTAGGAATGGCGAAACCATTGAGAAGCTGCTTTTCCCCGAAGTCATGAAAATCTGGGTGCATTCCCATCTGGGGGAGGCAGTGGAAGTCTTGGAAACCGCCAGCGCCCCATGTTTGATTTCCAAACCAAAGCCCGGTAAACACGCGGGCAAATTCGGTAATGTCATCATTCGTGTAAGTTGGGATAGGGGCACCTTCGGAGTTCAGCTTTCGTGTGCCATCAGGATTTAATTCCCAGAGACCGATAGAAAAGAGCTGTTGAATCTCCCGGGCGTAATTTTCATCTGGGAAACGATTGATCGAGGGATCGGCCTTTTGATTTCCGAGACTGGAGAGATATAAGCCCATCACTGGGTTCAGCGTGACGTCTAGCAGCAAGTCTTCATAGTTCCCAAAGGCTTGCTTGACGAACATGTCGTAGTATTTCGCTAAAGCGTGTGTCCGTGAGTCGATTTGTGAATCTTGGCGGGAGACGACAAGGATTTGAGAGAGGGCATAAGCGACTCGTTGACGGAGTTGATCTGGACCGGAAATGGCGGCACGGGCAAAGCTCGTCTGGATATTGCTATTTCCTACAATGCGACTCTCGGGGTTATGTTCATAAGTAAGATCAACTCGCGGACCTTCAAAGTCGGCGGTAATTTCTCGGAGATAGTCACCATGGTAGGTTGGGGGCTGGTTTTCGATTTGATCATCGATCCATGTCGCAATTCCCATCTCTTGAACTTCACGGATCTCAGCCATAGTAGGGCCAAAGCTCGCCTGCATGAGGAGACGAGCGGCATTCCGGGTGGAGATACCCGTCTCGCTGGCACCTGAAGTGAGGGACTCACGATCTCGTATGAGCTCCGCAGCATAGATCAGGTCTGCTGAGATCGTATTGTCTGGTCGTTGGTCGGCGTCATTCGAATCATATGGGATGGGTCTGCCGATGGAGTTAGCCTGGCCGCTCAGCGTGCCAATTTGGCTCTCTTCCCAGTCGGTAAGTCCATCGCCATCACTGTCCATGTCCTGAAGGCGAACTTGGAAAAACTGACGTTCTCCCGGTGGCATCTCGAGTAGATATCTGTCACCTTGCGCAAGTGGAGAGTCAGCGTGGGGGGTGAAACCTTCTAGGGAATTTGAGGAGAAAAGCGTTTGTGATTTATCCGCCAGACGTGGCCAATTCAGGGACACGCTGTCTTCGTCTTGTTGAATTTGCACCGCGAAGAATGATCCTCCATCGAGTGGATCAGTTCCCATTATTGATTCTTCTAAATTCGTAAATCCATCACCATCTGGATCACCTGTTGCGGACAGGTTTTGTGCCTGGAAGAGGGATTCCCATAGATCAGGAAGGTTGTTCCCATTAAAATCTGTCGAGATCGTAGGTGGACTTAGATAAAATGGCGGGAAACTCTCAGCTGAATTTGGATTGGTGAGTTGTTGGATTTCAACATCGTCGGGCACTCCATCGTTATCACTATCTGGACTGCCGGGGGAAGTTCCGTAGTCGTATTCATCGGCATTAGAAAGGGTGTCGTTGTCACCATCGAGCGAAGCATCGGCTGCGGAGTCCGGATTCAGGTTATTCGCCAGCTCCCAGAGATCGGGCATGCCATCATGATCTCTATCAGCGAATTCTAGATAAGCTGGCAGGGTTTCAACGACAGTTTTCGTACGAAAAACACGCACTCCATAACCTGGATCAATATCAGTTTCACCTTCTTCTCCGGACCACCCCCAGATGGCGGTCTCATCAAGGATGCTGGGGTTAACGATAACGTCTTCAAAATCTTGACGAACAACTTCGATGCCCGTTCGTTGATTTAGGATGGCATAATGGAGATTCCATTGACCATTCACTTCCTGTGCTGAAAGCCTGAACGTGAAAGGATCAGAAATATCATGGCGTCCTCGTCCGGCCATTCCTAGATCTGAGTAAAGATTATCTTCAGAGGCCGAAACCGTGCTTAAACTCCGACCATTCTGTTGTTGAAAAGCTCCATCTCGTGATATGGCAATGGCGTAGTGAAGGTTACCTTCATTCTCTCTCAGACCAAAGTAGATCGTGGCAAAACCACTGTGCGAAAGATGTCGTACTTCCCAATCATAGAGGATGCGGCTGATATTCCCTCGAGTGCGTCGAGCCACGGAGTGATCGACGATGATTTGAATATCAGTATCCTCCCAGAGGAATTCTCCCGGGCTTGTTAAGGCGGGAATGCTGGGTTTTCCAATGAGTGAGTCTCCGGGATCAGCATGATAATCTAATTCTTCCGCGTCAGAGAGAAGATCGTCATCGGTGTCAGGATTATTCGGGTCACTAGGGAGGCCGACTAAGAGCTCTACAAAGTCGGAGAGATGATCCCCGTCAGAGTCCCCAAAATGTGGGTCAGTTCCAGCATCTAATTCCGCTTTGTCATTTAGGCCATCACCATCGGAATCTTCATTCCTAGGGTCTGTGCCTGCCGCAAATTCCTGCAGATGAGTGAGGGTGTCACCATCTAAGTCTACGGTTGCATTAGAAACGTCAGCCCCAGTTTGATGAAGGAATTCCCAGTAATCAGGGAGCCCATCGTTATCAGAATCTGCCTCGGCATCAATAATCTGGACGGCAGAAATTCCTGACTCTCTAGTAAGCTGGAAGTATTCCAAAGAAAGGGTCGAGCCCGTTAGGTTTTCATAAACAATAACATTACCTGGAGCAGCGGTTATTCCTGCGGTTTTTCCATGCAGGATGAATTGCTGATCTTCATTTCCGCTGATGGTGCGGATTGATTTATCAGTGGTTGTATCTCCATTGAGGCGGATAATTCCTTCGCGATCGGTTGTCCAGGATGAGACGTAGACACAGAGGAGATAATTTGAATAGGGGATGTTAGAGAAAGAGACGGTAGACGGCCTATCTACCGTGTTACCCTGATCGTCTTCAAATTGATCGTTTTTGAGATAACCGTTCAGGAGTTGAGCAACTAAGTTTCCTTCGTTGCGATTTGTCGGTGTGCCGTCATGAGTGAACTGCACTTCGAGTGTTGTTGTAGCTCCTGAGTTATCGACGAGAACACCAGGTTGAGGTGACGCAATTTCTGTCAGATCGCCACTGAGGAGAGGGGATGTATTGTTAACGCCGTAGTAGCGCTGCGGGGTCGAGTGATTCCATCTTGTTTGGGGGAAGTATCCATTCACTGCGTGAAGGGG
>CALGMJ010000179.1 GCA_937958875.1 uncultured Verrucomicrobiales bacterium
AGTTAGAAGACGCTATCACCGAAGTACTCAAAACATGGTGGGATCGAGCAAAAGGCTTCAGTTCACTCTTCCGTCAGTCCTACCTCCGCTCTGAACTAAACGCTACCTAGAAAATCAATAAGCCCTCTTTGTTTTTAGAAGCGGTATAAGATTTCAGGTAAGTGCGAAGGATATCGGAAATCTGGCAAGGCGGAGATGATCAGTGAATCGAGCATTCTCTTAGCATCGACAACGCGGCCAGATTTTCGAGAGACCTGCAGGAACCCGAAATCTTAGGTTTGACGGAGCACTAGTTTGATTTTAGGCCGAGCTATTCGAAAATAGCTCAACATCTAAGCCCGTGCTTCGCCCATGAAAGATGGCACCAGGCCTGTATAGAGATCTTCGTACTGCTTCACGACTTCTACTGGGCTAAAATTTCTAGCCGCTTCTTCCATAATGCGGGTCACTTGCTTGATCCGAATACTTTCATCACTGAGATGAAAGCGTAGCGCTTCATCGATGGCCCACCGCAGACCACCAGCATCAAAATGCTCGAAGGCAAAACCATTGCCGGTATTTTCCTCTATATTTAAATGCTGAACCGTGTCCTTGAGCCCTCCCGTATGATGGACGATTGGTAACGTTCCATAACGCGCGCCGATCATCTGAGGCAGACCACAGGGCTCAAAAGAGGAAGGCATTAAAACGTAGTCAGCTCCACCGAATCCCTGCCTAGAAAGAGGCTCTGAAAAACCGTGCACAGCCACTCTCCGATGAAGCCCATGGGCATTCACAATATCATGTAAACCCTGCTCCCATGGCCCGTCCGCAATAATAGCAATCTGAAGACCAATATCATGATAATCTTGAATTAACTGAGGGAGAATTTCTGCCAGAAGTTGAGGGCCTTTCTGGATTGGGTCGAGACGGGACGGCCAGAAAAGCATCGGCACATCTGGATTTTCATCGAGTCCCAGAGTGTGCTGAAGAGCGAGCTTATTTACTGCCTTCGCCTCATGGTGAGTCTTCGACTTGTATCGCTCAGTCAAAAGAGAATCCTTCTGTGGATTAAAAGATGGATCAGGTGAGTTTACAATTCCTGAGGCGGCCCCTACCGCATGTTTCTCCCAGAGAAGATGTGAAATACGCCCCGGAATATTTTCATGATGCCCGTAACGAATTTCATCCAAAAAGGTAGGACTCACCACATTAACATGATCCGCCGCCCTGATCCCACTCGCCAGAAGATCGATGGGATTAGTCCAGTAAGACTCATCATAATTTTCAGGATAATTTTCAAAATAAAGTTCCTCCCAAAAATCAGCGCCAAAGACCCCATTATTTTCCAATTCTGCAAGAGTGGGCCGCTCCGTATGAATATTATGAATCGTGAATAGAGTCGGGATTCCTAAACGTTTAGCCGCAGCCGGGATGAGCCCAGTCATCCAGTCATTACAGTGAATAATATCGGGCTTCACCTTCGGGATGATCCGGTGAATGACTTCACGCTGAAAAGCGAGAGCCGAGCGTAGGAGATCATGGCGAGATGTCTGATAGACACCATGGCGCCGGTAAAAATGACAATCCTCAGCGAGATGAACCCGTTTGCTCTCCGTCAGAGTGCCACCATTTTCTGTCCGAAAAAGCTGACGATAATTCGGGAGCGCAAGGTGCAAATCCCGGTGACGCTTCTTCAGACCATCCACTAAAAGAGCTGCGACATCAGCCAACCCACCTGCTTTCGCCCTCACACGCTGGGCATCATTACACATACTGTTAGAGACATAAGAAATCTCTGGAGTCACAAAGAGAATCTTCGGCCCGCGACGAGCCGTCGAAGTTTGTTTCTGGGGGAGTATTTCAGGATGAGTCTCTAGGGTGTTCGGCATGGCTTCCAAGATATTATCTGCTCAAAGCATGCCAAACTCAAGATAGAGCGACTGAAGCTTTTAAAAAAATTACTCAGGTGGATTTTCACTCATAAAACTCGCCGGAGCCACCAGCCCAGCGGAAAGGATCATTTTCCCAGCTTCCTCTAGGGACATATCGCTATCGAAGACCTTATCATCATCCATGACCACCACGAATCCGGTCATAGGATTCGGCGAAGTTGGGATAAATACCGTGGTGACATCCTTTCCAGTCTGGGCGTCATGATAATTCCCCGTGATAAAGCCAATCAGCCGACAGCCAGGACTGGGATACTCCACGTAGGCCACACCTTTAAATTTCTGCTCACCTCCCAGATTCCTCACCGCATCGACAAATTGCTTCAGGGTAGAATAAATGAAACCGACGAACGGAAGCCGCGTCATGAAGCTATCGATCCATTTCGTAACGCGCAGTCCCGGTCGATTAGTCACCGCGATGCCCATGAGAAAGAGGAGCGCCAGCGGAATAAGAAGCCAGAGAAAGTCATCGCCCGGAAAGTCCTCCAGATTCCAAGCGGCCTGAGTCCCCTCATTCACTCCACGGAGTTGATTCAGCGAACGCAAGATCCATTCGATAATGGAAAGCCCCAGCCGATGGAGCAATTTAAACACCAAAATGACAACCCAGCCGGTCCCAAGAATCGGGATCACCGTCGCCATCCCCGCCAGAAAGGGCTTAAGAATACGGCGAATCCGTGGGTGTTTCACATCTCCGGGCTGACCGGGTTCCTCCATGGCATGGTCTGACATTGCCCCTTTTCTAGTCACGAAAGGAAGTCTGGCAACCTTCAGTGAGCGAAACTCTTGAAAAAGCTCGCTCCAACTGAATTGGCTCCCGTTTCACTTTCTCACTGACTTCTCTCAAAGAATGGGCACATCCTCTGCCCATGACCGCCGCCGAACTCGCCCGTTCCGCTCAGACCGATGACTCTCCACCAGTAGATCTCTCGCAGCCGCAACTAGCGCTATGGCTCGCCAAGGCCGGGCGCTGGCATGAGGCCCATGATCTCACTAACGATATCCCTGACCCATATGGAGCCTGGATTCACGCCTACCTACACCGAGAAGAGGGCGACCTCGGAAATGCCTCATACTGGTATTACCGAGCTAAGAAAGAAACGCCCGCACAATCCGTCACTCTCGATGAAGAGTGGCACCAAATCGCAAACTCCCTCAGATAAAAATGGCCAAACCAGCAAAAAACGTCCGGCGCGCAGCAGTTTCAGCTCTCCGAGCATGGTCAAAAGGGCATGTCTACGCAGATTCGCTCATCGACCGCCATGCGGAGCGAAATCACCTCAACTCGGCAGACCGGGCCCTGCTCAAAGCGATCCTCATGGGTGTGCTACGCCACCGCAGCCTCATCGATCACTGCATTTCCCTCTCTCGAAAAGGAAAACTCGATGCTGAAACTCGCGATGTCCTCCGAGTCGGAGTGTGCCAGCTGCTTGTGCTTAAAATTCCTGATCACGCCGCCATTTATGAAACGGTGGAATGCGCCCGTGCCCCCGTCCGCGGCCTGATCAATGCCGTGTTACGCCGCGTGGCCCACCATCGGGCACGCTTTGTCCGTGAAATGGATCAGCTAGAGCCCGCGACTCAATTCTCCCACCCCCACTGGCTCTTCAAACGCTGGAAAAAGCTCTTCGGCCCCAAAAATGCAACCGCCCTAATGGACTGGAATAACGTCCCGGCAGAAACTCACCTGAGGCCGAATCTCCTCAATCCTCCCACTCCTGGCGAACCGGAACCCGAAGATCACATCGCAGCCATCGACTCTGGCCAATACTACATCACGGATCCCTCCACCGCCCGTGCTCCAGAACTACTCGCGCCAAAACCAGGAGAAACGATTCTCGACGCCTGCGCAGCCCCAGGTGGCAAGGCGATCCAAATCGCAGGCCTGATGAAAAATGAAGGCTCTCTCGTTTGCTCCGATTCAAACGAAAAACGTCTTCCCAGACTGGAGGAAAACCTCACCCGCTGTGGAGTCAAAAATGCCACCATCGAGGTGCACGATTGGACCGAGCCTGCACCAGAAAAGTGGAACCAATTCTTCGATGCCATCCTGCTCGATGTCCCCTGCTCTAACACTGGAGTTCTACGCCGCCGAGTCGACGTACGGTGGCGTCTCAAGGCACAGGATATTGAGGAACTCACTGTCATTCAGAAAAAAATCCTCACCCACGCCACCACCTGCATCAAACCCGGTGGACGGATCGTCTATTCGACTTGCTCCATCGATCCCGAGGAGAACATTGAACTGGTAGAGAGTTTCCTTAAAGACCACCCCGAGTTTACTCTTGCAGATCACCACCAGCTTCTTCCTTTTAAGGATGATTGTGATGGAGCCTTCGCCGCCCTCTTGATCCGTAAAAAAGAGTGACTTGCATAGAGTTAACCTGAACTCTCAAATCCTCCGTACTATTTTAGCCTACTTCTAACATAAGCTAAAAATTCAACACCTCACATCACTCCTTGAAGCACAGTCAGTAGGCATCCTTCGCATCCTAATCTTAGGAAAATATCATTGACGAAACTATCACTTCTGGCGCGTATTATGAGCAGAAAGTCCCCCCCAGATAATGAAATGACACATCAGCTGTGTTTTTCAAAATCTCGGACTTATGCTTACACATCGACCTCACCGCTGGGGATTATTCCTAGCTACTGCATTCACCTGCAGCTTTTCAGCTTTAGGTGCAACCACCTTTGAAGAATGGCGCTTAGAAAACTTTACTGGAGCGGCCCAAACAGATGAATCGATCAGCGGTCTCCTCGCTATTCCTCGGAATGATGGCTTTTCTAATCTTCTAAAATATTCTCTCGGTCTTTCCGTCGATGAAACCCCTGCTGGGAACATCACGCGTATCATTGGGACGGATCCACTCACGATCACTTTTAACCGCCCCATCGGCCTTACCGATCTTACTTACCTCGTTCAGTTTAGCTCTACCATTGGGCAAAATAACGATTGGCAGACTGCTAGCCTGAGCACCGCTCCCATTAGTGGAAATACCGAATTCGAGCAGGTCACCGCAAGTGATCCTCAAACAGGCCCACTCACATCGAGTTTCACTCGTCTTTCTATCCGTCAC
>CALGMJ010000180.1 GCA_937958875.1 uncultured Verrucomicrobiales bacterium
TAGAGTGATCGCCATTACTTGGAAAATCGTTTTAAAAACCACTGATTACCCAGATTTCACTGATGCCTATATTGCAGAGTCTAAGAAAATCAGTGAAATCTGGGTAATCAGTGGTTTTCTTCCGCTAATACCTCAGGTTTCTCCCTGCCTCTGCTCTGAATTTCTCCCTTGTGAGGGACCCTGACTCCCCGCGATGAACTGAGATCGGACAGAAATGACCGAATGAAGAAAATTTTGATCACGAAGAGCCAGTCGTTCAGAAATTTTGTCGAATTCGGTAAATTCTGTCTCCTCCCAGATAAAAAAGAGCTTCCCGGATTTAAAACCAGGAAGCTCTCCATAATCGAGTCACGCTTTCGATCGATCATTTAAGCAATCGATACCGCAATGTATCGAGATCCACGCTCACTCAGGACTCTCAAAAGAAGCACCTTCTTCCCCGAACTTTTCATCACTTTTGATTTCAGCTCGAGTGCTTCATCAGCATTTTTTACTGACTGTCGGTTAATCTGACTAATAATTTCGCCGGCTCGAAGTCCCGCCTGATCTGCAACGGAACCAGGCTTCACCTCTTCGATAAATACTCCCGAGATGTCAGAAGGAATGCCAAGGCGAGCTCTCAAAGCACGATCTAGATCAGAAATGCGTAAGCCTTCAATCAGTTCGTTAGCCCCAGCTCCTCCCCACTTCAGCCCACTACGAGAAGAAAGTTTGGTGCGCTTTTCGCGAGAACCGATGGTACACTCAATCGTCTTTTCTTCCCCATCACGAAGGATTTTAAAGGTCACCTTCGTATCTGGACGGATCGACCCCACCAGAAGACGCAGACGAGCGGCATCCTCTACCGGCTTACCATTCAGATGAGTAATGACATCTCCTCCCTGAATTCCGGCCGCTTCAGCGGGAGCCCCTTCCACGACTTCGTGCACAATTGCTCCATCACCCTCAACCCCAAGAGCCATCGCGAGTTCGTCAGTCACATCTCCGAGATTCACTCCCAGAAAACCGCGCTGCACTTCCCCGAACTCAATCAGCTGTTCCGCTACGTTCACCACCAAATCACTCGGAATGGCAAAACCAATCCCCATATTTCCACCCGAACGTGAAAAAATCGCAGTATTGATTCCGATCATCCGCCCCTGATTATCCACCAAGGCTCCTCCAGAATTCCCCGGATTAATAGAAGCATCTGTCTGAATGAAATCTTCATAGCCGGCTCGTCCCGTAATCTGAAGATCTGTGCGACCCATAGCGCTGATGATCCCCTGAGTCACCGTATTTGGCAGATTGAAAGGACTTCCCATCGCGAGCACGAAATCTCCAGATTTCATCGCGTGGCTAGCCCCGATTTTCACCGCCGGGAAGCCCTCTCCCTTAATTTTTAAAATCGCGAGATCTGTCGCTTCATCTGTGCCCACGATTTCAGCATTGTAGAGCTTTTCATCCTCCCCTACCGCGACCTGCACTTCATCCGCTTCCGCAATGACGTGATTATTCGTCACAATATAGCCATCCGTAGAAATAATCACCCCTGAACCACTCCCTTGAGGCTGTGGCACTGTTTCACCCGGCACCATTTCACGCCGCTGAAAAAGCCGCCCCGAAAAGGGATCCAAATACTGCCGATTGAGCGCCTTTGGCATGACCACATTTTTCTTAGAGGTGATACTCACCACACTGGGCATGACCTTTTCGACAATTGAAGCATAGCCCGCATGACTCCCCTCCCTAACCGGTGGGTTCTCATCAACAGCTAACTTCATTGCCTCCGCCCACAGCGAAGAAGCACTGACTACCAGAAAAGCGGCACTGACACTTGCAAATACGTTCTTTGTTTTCATCTGTGACTACTTTGCATCCTACACCTTTCGCCATGATTTCCAAAAAATTACCGTGGCGTAATTTTCGCCTTTTTTGAGAGTAATCCTCAGTTGACAGAACCGCCCTCTCCAGAAGACTCTCCCGCCACATGAACGTCTCTCTTAACTGGCTCAAAGAACGTCTCGACCTTGGTTCACGCTCTCTCGATGAAGTCTGTGATCTCCTTACCTTCGCCGGAATTGAAGTGGAAGGGATACAAAGCGTAGGCGTTTCCAGTGACCACATCGTGGTCGCTGAAATCAAAGAGGCTGTTCAACACCCTGACGCCGATAAACTGAAAGTCACGCAAGTTGACGCTGGCGAAGGTCAGCTCCGCCAGATCGTCTGCGGAGCAAAAAATTACAAAGTCGGTGATAAAGTTCCCTGTTGCCTCCCGGGAGCAGACCTAGGTGGCTTTGTCATCGGAGAAACCAAAATGCGTGGGGTCGAATCAAAAGGCATGCTCGCAGCTGGTTCTGAAATCGGGCTCACCGATGTCGAAGATGGCCTTCTGATCCTCGAGGGAGATCCCACTCCAGGCACCCCCGTGAAAGAGCTTTTTGATTCCGATACCTTGATTGAAGTCGAAATCACGCCAAACCGCCCCGACCTCTTGTCTCACTCCGGCATGGCCCGTGAACTTGCAGCGCTGCTAAAGACAGACTGGACGCCCGTTGAAAAAACTCACCAAACCACCCTCGCCGAAGATGCCGCGGTCGTGAAAGTCGACTCACCGACATGCCCCTTCTACTCCGTTCTTTCCATCAAGAACGTCAAAGTCGCCCCTAGTCCAGAATGGCTCAGTAAAAAACTCGAAGCCATCGGCCTGCGCCCGATCAACAACATCGTTGATATTACCAACTACGTCCTGCACGAACTCGGCCAGCCTCTTCACGCCTTTGATGCCGCGAAAGTAACTGGTGCGCTTCACGTTCGCTCCGCAAGGGCAGATGAATCCTTCACCGCCCTCGACGAAGAAACTTACGCCCTCGAAGAAATCGACTGTGTCATCTCAGACGAATCTGGAACCGCCCTCGCCCTCGCCGGCGTCATGGGTGGACTCGATAGCGGAGTCACAGACAGCACCACCGATATCCTTCTGGAATCTGCCTACTTCACTACTTCTGAGATTCGCCGTACCTCGCGTCGCCTCTTCCTCACCTCAGACTCCTCCTATCGCTTCGAGCGTGGAGTTGATCCTGCGCAGGTCCTACCAGCGTCAGCCCTTGCTGCCGCCCTCATTTTAGAAATCGCCGGAGGAGCAGTCTCATCTCAGACCATCACCACCGGGGAAATCCCCAGCGCGCCCGCACCAGTAGAGCTAGATATCGAGCGCATGAATCAGCTCATGGACAACAGCGTTTCTCGGGAAGATGCTGAAGCGATCCTCACCCGTCTGGGAATTACCAAAGAAAGTGGAAACACCTGGACCATTCCTAGCTGGCGTTGCGATCTCGAACGCTCCGCTGACCTAGTAGAAGAAGTCGCCCGCGTTCATGGACTCGAAAACGTCCCCTCTCGCACTGGCGGCACCGCTGTTGATGAATCTTCCTTTGACCGCGATTACGATCGACTCATGAACCTTAAGCAAAAGCTGGTCGCACTCGGTTTTTACGAAGCGCAGACCATCAAGCTCATTGCCGAATCCCAGCTTCGGGACTGCCTCCCCCAGCGCCCTCTCATGGACGGAGATCTGGTCAAAGTCGCCCGTCCCCTCAGTGAAGATCACGCCATTCTCCGCCCGGCCTTAACCCCTGGGCTCCTGAAAGTCGCCGAGAACAACCTCCGCCAAGGTGCGAAATCACTCCGCTTCTTCGAATCCGGTCGCCAATTCAGAAATGCTGGCGGCGGTAAGGCCAAAGACCTAGAAGCAGACTCCCTCGGCCTTCTCATGGGAGGCGAAGCCGCCCCACTCAGCTGGGCGCGCGGTGAAAACAGACTCATCGACCTCTTCGACCTCAAAGCCGCTATCCAAAACTTACTCGGTGGTGCTCAAATTCAATTTGCTCCCCGCTCACGAGATGGCTTCCTCATTGCCGGTGATCTCTTAGTTGATGGAAAAAATGCCGGAGCCTACGCCCAAATTCTCCCGTCCCGCGCTCGCGAACTCGATCTCAACGCTCCTTTATACGTCGCTGAAATCGACCTCAAAAAAGCGCTTCAAGTTCAGAAAGACGGCTTCCAAGTCGAAGCCCTCCCTCAATTCCCCGGATCATCTCGTGATATAGCGATGGAACTTCCCGTCAAAACCACGAATGCCGAAATTGAAAAAGCACTCGCTAAAGTGAAAGAGCCCCTTCTTGTCTCCATGAGCTGCTTTGACCACTTCCGTGATCCCTCCGGAGAAAAGATGCCCGCTGATAAGAAATCCATCGCCTATTCCTTCAGCTATCGATCATCAGAAAAAACGCTGAAGCAAAAAGACGTCGACGCGGCTCACAAAAAAGTTCGCGACCACCTCGAAAAAAGCCTCCCAGTCACTTTCCGATAACCCTCCTTGAAATCATCCTATTGAATCAAGCCCCCTTGGCATCTCCTACTCAAAATCATCCCGAAGAAAGGTCAAAATTCCGTAAATTTTGACCTTTCAGTCCCCATTTCTCCTTCCCCGCCAAGAGCACACCTTTTTAGTAGCTGAAAATGCCGCTTTTCCCTTGACCCTAAGGGAAAAATCACTATTTTCCCGCCCCCGAACCTAACCTAAGGATTTAAGAAACTCATGTCGAACTCACTCCGTGGCGTCTCCATCAAGAACGGTGAAACCGTTGACCGCGCACTAAAGCGTCTCAAAACTAAACTCGACACCGAGGGTATCCTCGAAGAGATGCGTCGTCGTCGTTCTCATGAGTCCACCACTGATCGTAAGATCCGTAAGGCTCGCACTGCACCTAAGCGCAATAAAGTCCGTTGGCGTTACCAGTCTGAAGGACAGGACGCTGCTGCTGCATCTGCTGCTGCCGAGTAACAACTCCACCTTCGGGAAAATTTTTAAAAGCTCTTCCGGTTTTGCCGAAAGAGCTTTTTTGTGTCTCGCCCCCCACCGGAAAACGAATCCTCTCCTACTTGACCAAGCCTCCGAGATCCTTCAACGAAGCATTATCCTCCTTCGTCCCGATAATTTGAATACGGTAAGGCGTCTTTTGCTGCGCCTCCACATAATAGACTTTCAAAGTCCGTTTCACGGCTTGAATCCCTAATTCTAGGACCTTTCTAGCGCTCAGATCGACTTCTTCTGGAATCTTTAGAGAAGATAAATCAAACACGACTGTTAGCTGCGTCTCCTCCATTTCCGCACCAACTTTAATCTGACAGAGCGCGAGCAGATTATTCTCCTCAAAAGGATAATCACCGACTCTCACCATCCGGTGCGGCATCCCAACTGCCTGCACCAGCACCTCAGGCATCGCCCCTGTCACCACTATCGGCGTGCTCATGATGCCCGCTTGCACAAAGTCTTCTCCCACTTGAGTCACCGTATCCGTCCCATGATACGAAATCGGCTGATACACCGCCACCAACTCCCGCACACTCGCTGAGGCTGGAAAACAAGAGCACACAAAGAACAGCAGGGCATAGCGCATAATCATCATTTTTATGGTTAAACTTAATATAACAGATTCATGGAATCCTTACACTCACTTGATAAAATTGCAAATTCTGAAGATCATCCTGCGGGATGATATACTCAAAAAATCCATCTTCGAGCTCTTCCTGCTTAATTAATTCATCACTAAGTAATTCAGAAAAAGAACTCAAATCAGTCGATGATTGAACTGAA
>CALGMJ010000181.1 GCA_937958875.1 uncultured Verrucomicrobiales bacterium
AAGGTGGTGGAGGCTCCGCAGGACTCTTGGGAGAGGAAGGCTAGTTCGATTTACCGATGTTGGCTTTATGAAGAAGGGGTTTCGGTGGCGGAGAAAGATTCGATGACGGGGGAGCTCCGGGAGAAAGGGAAGAAGGGGGTGACAATTGCGGAGCTGGAAGCGGTGAAGAAGGTAGCGAGTGAGAAGCTGCGTGAAAGCGTGAGTCATCAGAAGCGGGTGAGGGCGATGAGCCGTGGGGTGGTGATGGGAAGTCAGGGGTTTGTGAGGGAGTTCTCAGAGAAGTATAGCGAGGAGATGGGGCGAGTGCGGGTGAAAGCCGGGAAGCCATTGTTAAATGAGAAGCGTGGCTCTGACGATGAGGAGCCCGCATATCAAAGGAGGAGGATCTTTGTGATGCGGGAATGAGAAGCGTTGGGTATTTTTGAGAGTCTCAAAAATGCTCAACCGAGAATGGGTTCAGTTGATCGGGGCCGCCGCCGCCGCTTCGAGGACTTCTTCGTCAAGGTAAGCGTCATCGATGAGTTCTTGGCACCATGAATGTTCTTTTCCGAGGTAGATGAGGATGCGGATGGTCATAAGTTGGACCATAGCTTCCTCGCTCCAGATGAGTTCGCCTAGATGGCGCCAGTCGTTGGCATTTAGGTTTTTCGGCCTGTTAATCTGGGCGATGGTTTCTTCCGAAAGCATGAGGCAGCGGGAGAAATCTGGTTCTTTAGGATTCGGCGGGACTTCGTAAATTTTAAGCGGGACGCCAGATTTTTGGCTAAGTTCGCATTTGGATTTTGCACGGCGCGCGAGGTCTTTTCCAAAGGTAGCGAGAGTGTTTAGGCGTTCTTGGTTGCTTTCGTATCCTTTACCCATGGTGATTATTTCAGGTTACGCATGCGCATGCGCTAGCGATTTCGTTGAAGGAATTCGGAATATGGTTCCTCTGCCTTTTCCATGGAGTTCACTTTCACGACGGTGTAGGTGCGTCCCTGATGTTCTTCGAAGGTGAGGGTGCCACTGGCTTTGACCCAGGATTGATTTGGGATTTCAGAATTAGTGGTATCAAAGTCGAGAGAGATGCCTGCGACGGTAGCATCAGCAGCGCAGCAGGAGATGAAGGTCCGATAGAGTCTGCGCCGTTTGCCTTCAGAATTATTGACTTTTTCTTCCATGAGGCGGCCTTCGATTTCCACGGGGAGGTCGGCCAAGACTTGGTGAAGTTCACGGTCGCCACCGGCGTAGTAAGCATTGACGAGGGAAAGCTGAAATTCACCACGGGCATTTTTAGGGACGTTCTTTTCTAAATCTTCACGGGTGAAGGGGGCGCTGGAAACGGGAGGGGCTTCGTAGGCTCCTTGACGTGCAAGACCAGCATCAGAAAATCGATCCTGGGTGTAGTTCATGGCGATGAGTAGGGGGACGAGAGTGAGAAGGTAGGTCACGCCAGGGCCGTGGCCTTCGTCGTGGGCGTGATGGCCGTCACAACAGCTTTCATGATCCTCGTGCTCATTCTCATGTTTATGATCATGATGCTTATGTTCGTGTGTGTGATGGTGATCATGTTCATGATCGCAGCAATGACTATGATCATGGTTGTGATGGTGATCCTCATGGTGGTTACATGAACTTGGCTCTTTTTCTTGAGGATTGATGATGGAGTAGACGCCGAGAATGATCATGCCAATGCCTCCCAGGAGGATGAAATGATGAAAATTTTCTGCGAGGTACTTACTCACTCGCATACTGACGTAGAAGTAGGTGAGAACACCACCCCAGATGGTGGCGAGAAGTCCGAAGAGTCTGATATGAAGAACAGGCATGGCTAAGACTGTTAGAGTAACGTGTTAGGGATTGAGCGGAATCTGAGGGGGATCAGGTTTCCATTGCTCTAGGCTGTATTCGACAAAAAGGGAGGAAGCTCCGGTGAGGATAAAAAGGGCGACGAGAAGGCCAAAGATGAATTTCCAACGAAATACGGTGGAGTATAGGAAGACGAGCTTTGCATCCATCATGGGGCCGAAGACCATGAAGGCGAGTTTTGGGGCTTCTCTGAAGTTGGCGAGGTTCGCGGCGATGAAGGCGTCTGAGGTAGAGCAGAGGCTTAAGATGAAAGCGAGGAACATCATTGCAGGAGTTCCGGCGAAAGAGTTTTCAGCGAGTCCTTTCCAGAAATCGGTGGTGGGGTCGATGAGGGTGGTTTTAAGGAGGGCGGTGAGGGTGACTCCGATGGCAAAGTAAACTCCGACATCCATGAGATCCTTGAGCGAGTTATGCATCGCGGCAGTCAAGGTCCGAGGATGGTCGTGATCATGAGCGTGTTCTAGTTCGCTCGCTTTGATGTAAGTGGAGTGTGCAACACGCGCCATGACGAGGGCGACGATGACCGCGATGGCGTAGCCGAGACCAAGCCGGGAGCCTGTCATGGTCCAAGAGTCATTGAAGGCTTTATAGGTGGAAATGGCGGTGACCGGGTTAAAAATGGGGGCTGCCAGCATATATGCGAGCGCACAGGAGGCTGGGAGACCATTACGAACGAGTCGACGAATGACGGGGACGACGGCACATTCGCAGACCGGGAAGATGGCTCCTAAGAGTCCACTGACGAGGACGGCGGCAGTCTTATTTTTTGGGAGAAATCGCTCGAAGGCATTGCGCGGTAGGAAGGTTCCCAGAAAACCACTGACTAAAGTTCCCAGGAAAATGAATGGCAGGCCTTCTAGGAAGATTGCCAGAAATTGGAACGAGCCATCTTGAAGTTGCGCCTCTACGGTATTTGACACGACGTCAAGCTAGGCTGGAAAGGGCACGAGGCCCAAGGGAAAATCTGGCTTAGTTTCATTTTCGGCTTTTTAAGAGGCGGCTTATCGGTATTCGGGGGTGGTGAAGGTGCTGAAATTTGAGGGAGAAATTCTGCCAGGTGAGCACTGGGGCATCATTGGTAAAAATGGGAGTGGGAAGTCGGCGTTGGCAGCTCAGTTAGCTAATGAGGAGAGAGCGCAGCTGGTATCCTTTGAGGTCGAGGACGCGTTGTTGGAGCGTGAGATTCGCGAGGACGATACGGATTTTCTGGATCGGATTGATCCGGGTCGAAGTGTCACGGAAATGTTGAGGGAAGTGGTAGGGACAGGTAATCAAGAGGAAATCGAAAGGATGCTGAGACAGCTCGGCCTCGATTCTCTTCGTGATCGGGGATTTCGGCTGCTTTCTACGGGGGAAAAGCGGAGAGTAATGATTGCGCGGGCGCTTATACAGAAACCTAGTAGACTGGTATTAGATGAGCCCTTTGATGGGCTTGATCAGGAATTTCGCAGTTGTTTCGGACAAATGTTGAAAGAGCTACAGGCAGAGGTTTGCCTCATTATTGTGGCAAATAGGCTAAGCGATCTCGATGGCCTGATCACTCATCTCGTATATTTAGATTCGGGGGCTTGCTTACTGGCTGGGGCTCGAGAGCTTGTTGAAAAGAATGAAGTTTTTCAGCAGCTCATGGCGGTGAAAGTAAGCTCAGTGCCTGTGGGAGAAATCGATCAGAAGACTCAGTTTGATGAACCTTTAGTGATCATGAAGAAGCTTACCGTGGTTCACGGAGGGCGAGCGATCATTGATGGGCTGGACTGGCAGATCGAGCCGGGACAGAACTGGAAAATCACCGGGCCGAATGGATGTGGAAAATCGACCTTGGTGAATTTGATCACAGGTGACCACCCGCAGTGCTACTCCAATGATGTCACCGTGATGGGTATGCGGCGAGGCAGTGGGGAATCGATTTGGGATGTGAAGCGGCATGTTGGGATCGTTTCCCCGGCTCTGCACCAGCAGTATCGGGTGAATATCAATGCTCTCAGTGTGGTGCTTTCTGGCTTTCACGATAGTATCGGTCTGTATCAGGCTGCGACCACGTCTGAGCAGGAAGCGGCGCAGGAATGGCTCCGGGTGATGGGGATGGACGCATTTGCTGGTCGTGCTTTCCGCTCATTAAGCTATGGGCAGCAGCGGTTACTATTGGTGGCGCGGGCATTGGTGAAAGGGCCGCCGTTATTAGTGCTGGATGAACCCTGCCAAGGCCTTGATCCGATCAACCGGGCGCTGGTTCTGACGGTGATCGATGAGCTGGTTGCGAGAGGTCAGTCACAGCTGATTTACATCACACACGAGCCAGAAGATCGGCTGAAATGTGTTACCCATAGTTTAAGTCACGATGGGAAGGTCTGGCGTTTTTGAGTTATAAATGTTCGTAAACAAAAACCGCCCTCTGAATGATTCAGAAAGGCGGTTTGAGAGATTACTTTGTCAGTGGGTTATCGATTTTTTAGGCGAGGGCAGGCTCGGTTCCAGCCATGACAGGTTTTTCTCCTTTTAAAGCGGCACTGACGCCGGCGCCGTAGGCAGGGTCTGCTTTGTTAAAGTGGACGAGCTGTCGATCAATGATTTCCTGGGGCACGCCTTCCATCGCTTCTGCGATGTTCTGGAAGAGGCGCTGCTGCTCTGCGGCGGGCATGAGACGGAAAAGATTTCCAGCCTGCGTGTAGTCATCATTTCCCTCGCGGTGATTCCAGCGGTCAGCATCACCACTGATCTTAAGCGGTGGCTCAGCGAAGCGATCGTTCTCAGTGGCTCCGCTCATTGTATTGGGTTCATAGTAGGCATCATCTCCTCCGGGTTTATTAAAATTCATGGACCCGTCCATATGGTAGGTATTGACGGTCGATTTTGGAGCATTGACGGGTAGGGACTCATACCAAGTGCCGACGCGGTAGCGATGAGCATCTGCATAGGAGAAAATCCGGGCTTGGAGCATTTTATCAGGAGAGAATCCGATGCCGGGTACGATGTTTGATGGACTAAAGGCAGATTGCTCAATCTCGGCAAAGTAGTTTTCTGGATTTCGGTTCAGCTCCAGAGTGCCGACATCGATAAGAGGGTAGTCGGAGTGAGGCCAGACTTTAGTGAGGTCGAAGGGATTGATGTGGTAGCTCTCGGCCTCCTCTTCAGGCATCACCTGAATTTTAAAATCCCATTTTGGGAAGTTCCCCTGTTCGATGTTTTCGTAGAGGTCCTTTTGTGAGGACTCTCGGTCTTGGGCGATGATGGCATTCCCTTCGGCATTCGTCATACACTGGATTCCCTGCTGGGTCTTGAAGTGAAATTTCACCCAAAATCTCTCTCCATCTGAATTGATAAAGGAGTAGGTATGAGATCCGTAGCCATTCGTGTGGCGGTAGGATTTTGGCAGACCTCGGTCTGAAAAGAGGATGGTGATCTGGTGGAGTGATTCAGGGCTAAGGGACCAGAAATCCCACATCGCCTTTCCGCTGCGCATATTTGTGCGTGGGTGACGTTTCTGGGTATGAATGAAATCGGGGAATTTTAATGGATCACGTACGAAGAATACTGGAGTGTTATTACCGACCATATCCCAGTTACCCTCTTCGGTGTAGAACTTCAGCGCCCAGCCGCGGACATCGCGCTCGGCATCGGCCGCGCCGCGTTCTCCCGCTACGGTGGAGAAGCGTAAGAGGCATTCAGTTTCCTTTCCGATTTCTGAAAAGATATCGGCTTTAGAATACGAGGTGATGTCGTGAGTGATGGTGAGTTTTCCGAAGGCTCCTGAGCCTTTGGCGTGAACGACTCGCTCGGGAATGCGTTCACGGTTTTGGTGGGCGAGTTTTTCGATGAGTTGGTAGTCCTCGAGTAGGAGGGGGCCACGAGGGCCGGCAGATTTTGAATTCTGATTATCGGCGATGGGATTTCCCCCGGTGGTGGTCATCTGTTTTTGGCTCATAGTCTTAAGGGTTGTGTGATGGCGATGAGTTTTTACTCACGACTGTCGGTTTAGTTCGTCAATCAGGTCAGGATCGACCGCGATTAATCTGGCTAGCAGATATAGATGTCTCTAGACGGCATTTCCAGAACTAGTGGGTAGAATAATTGGTATAATCTGGACTTATGGCAAAGGGAGCGTTTATTCAGGAGGAATGGATGCAGTGGACACCGTGGATGAGGTCAGTTCTGTCGGTTTTTTAAAGCGCTCAGAATTTCAGAGTAAAAGAGGGGAGTTTCTTGGCTCTGGGCGGGGTTTACAGATTTGGCTTACTAGGGAATAGAGTATCATGAAAAAGGGACCATCGAAAGGAGGCGCAGCGCTGAACTCATCGGTGTCAGATTTAGGTGAGACGCTTGATCTGAAACAGCTGAGATATTTTTTAGAAGTGGCGCGGCTAGGTTCTGTGAGTGGGGCGGCACGGGCTTGTGGGCTAAGTCAGCCGGGGATGAGTTTGAGAATGTCTGAGCTCGAGGCGCGGTTGGGCGAACAGCTCTTGAGGCGGGGCAACCGTGGGGTGGTGGTGACGGATGCGGGCCAAATTTTACGCCATCATGCTGAGCGAATCTTGGCAGAAGAATCACTTCTGCGCAGACAGTTCGAGGCTCGGGAGGAGCTTTCGCAAGGGCATGTCGCTTTTGGGATGATTCCGACCTTAGCTCCCTATCTTCTTCCGCTGATGTTGGCTGATTTTCGGGCAGAGTATCCGGGAGTAGAGATTGAGGTGGTGGAAAATAGAACATCCCGCCTGATTGAGCGCATCAGTGCCGGTGAGTTGGAGTTTGCTATCTTGAGTGATGTTACGGCGGAAGATCAGCGGCGTTTTGGCTTACAGATGGAGGAGCTCTTCCATGAGCCGCTCCTTCTGGGGATGGCTCAGGAGCACCGTTTTGCGAAGCGAAAGGAAGACCCTCAACCTGCTGAACTCGGCGCAGAGGAACTGATCCACCTCTCAGACGGCCATTGTTTACGAGACCAGGTGCTGAAGGCGTGCCGTCTCTCTCAGGTGGATCGGAAGCTACAGTGTGACCAGTTAGAGACCGCTTTGGCCATGGTCGCGGCTAATTTAGGAGTCGCCGTGATCCCAAAGCTGGCGACTCAGGCGGGAGGCAGAGACGGAGTCGTGATCCGCAGTTTCAAAAAACCTTGGCCTACGAGGACCATTTTTCTTTTAAAAAAGAAGGGGGTTCAGCTGAGCCGAGCCGGAGAAAAATTAGTGCTTGTTCTCAAGGGAGATGGGATGAGCTAAGGTGTATAATTTTAATTATAAGCTGGTTAGAGCTTGTTCCGGCTTTAGTTTAGTCTGAGTGGTTTTTTGGTTTATAGGAGGTTGTTTTGAATAACTTATCATGAAAAATGTAACATGATTTGGAAAAATAATTTGTGAATTGCCTCTTATCAGCTAGACTAAAAGCTAGTCAATTTTTCTCCCCTTAAAGTATTTATCATGATCCAGAAGCCGATAGTGCAACCGGTCCAGCCAGAAGTCATCGATGCTGACCCTTCGGTACGGTGCTCTTTTCAAGCTGACGCTGAGTTTCGTCAGATTTATGTGAGTTCGAAGAAAGCGGAGCGGACCTATGAAATTACTGAGAAAGCGGTGAGCTCTGCTGCTCGTCTGGCAGAGGTTGCTGGCTTGCCAACGATCGAGCGAATTGTAGCGACTTCGCCGAAATCACGATTCATCGTGTTTTCTTTAGACGCGAAGACTGCAGAGCCTCCGGGGCCGAGAATCTTTGGTCTTACCACAGAACCTTCGGTGACCTTAGATGATGCCATTTCCTTCGTGAGACCGCTGCTTTAGTCCAAGTCTACTGACAAATTTACGATGAACGAAAAGGACACGATCGATGCTATTATTGAGCTGGACGGAGTGTATGGGGCTTTTTTCTCATCTCATGATGACCAGTCTATCGTGGCAAAAGTTCCATCAGATTATCCGGCGGATATTCTTCAGGCGATTGCTTTCCATGGTGAGGAAACGCTTGAACAGATCCGAGCAGAGTTCAAAGACTGCCACGAAGTTCGGCTGGATATGGGGCACATCACGGTGCTGATGTTTCTTCTGCCGGGTGGGATCATGTTTGCCATGATCTATAAGCAGGACATCATTGAGAGCTTGAGAAACCAGGTTTATGGTCTTTGTAAATCTGCAGAAAAGGCACATCGGAAGAGGATGCTTCTTACCGCCCGGATTGGGCCGCCTTCAGCCTCAGTGGCTGAGTTAACAGAGAAATCTCATCAATCATCGAGCCCACCCGTGCTACAGCCGATGAAACCAGTAAAACCAGTCCTCCCGATGGGGGCTGAGCCAAAGTCTCGCTACACACGGGAAGCGCTTATTGGTGAGGGGGGGGAGGCTGAGGTGTATCGTGCCTATGATACACGTCTTGATAGAGAAGTGGCGCTGAAGCGGTTCAAAGAAAGGTTTACTGGTGATCCTAAAGAGTCTGCAATTGCAGAGCTGCGCTGTGGGGCGCGAGTGACGCACCAGAACATCGTAGGAACCTATGATATGGAGGAAGATGAGAAAGGTCATTTTCTGGTCATGGAACTGATCGAGGGGGAGAATCTGCAAACCTTGTTAGAAGAAAAGCCGCTAGATCTTACCCGTTTCAATGAAGTGGCGGTGCAGGCCCTAGAGGCTCTTGTGGCGACCCATGCTGCGGGGCTGCTTCATCTGGATCTTAAGCCATCGAATTTTATGCTTTCTACTGATGGAGGTGAACGCACACGGCTTAAGTTAATCGACTTTGGTCAGGCTGCGTTGCTTGCGGATGCTCCTCGGGGAAAAGGAGTTTCGGGTTCGATCTACTATGCCAGCCCAGAATACTTTAATGAAAGTGAGGTGGATGAACGTGCCGATCTCTATTCACTTGGTTGTGTTTTCTATCATGCGCTCGCAGGAGAGAGGCCATTTGGGGGAGAAAGTGCTCTCATGATCATGGCTGCCCACATTCGTCATGATGTGGAGGATCTTGTTAAGAAAGTCCCTGGAATACCTGAGTGGCTTTCGCAGTGGGTCATGAGTCTTATCGCAGTGGAACCGACGAGCCGTCCTGAATCTGCAAAGGCTGCGCTTGAGCAGTTTTTGAAGCAGGGCCAGAATACTGGTGACGAAGTGAAAATGTTTGAGGCTCCCGTGGCTGCACGAGCCTGATAAAATCAGCAGGGCCATGTTCCTAGCAAGAAACATGGCCCTCTAGGTGTCCGAAGACACGCATTGATTTTTTTGATCGTTGGCAAGGTAAACTGCCTAACAGCAAAGAAGACGATCAAATGTCACTGCGGCTAACAGTGACGATATTAGAGTAAGGCAGATAAAAACTTCTGCAATCGTCCTTACTGATGAGTTGATCGAAAGGTTAATACTATTTTTGAAAATCTATCTTTAGCGCCGTCCGGTGAGAGCGTATCGAGTTAACTCAGCTGAGTTGCGCACGTTAAGTTTCGTGCGAAGATTTCGTCGGTGAGTCTTTACGGTAGGAAGGCTGATATTGAGCCGATGACTGATTTCTTTATCCTCTAAGCCATCGGCGACCAGCGCCATGACTTGAAATTCCCGGACGGTGAGCTTAGCCTCGTTTGAGGGAATAGTATCTACCATTTCTCGGAGGCTAACGCCAAGATAGCTCCCCCCGGTGGAAACCGCGTGAAGTGCCTTACTGACTTCTGCAGCAGTATCGTATTTAGAAACGAATCCTCCCACTGGAGGTAGTGAGAGAGCATGGTTAATGAGCACGGGACTCGTCATCCCTGTGATCATTAAGATCTTAGTCTGGAGATTATTTTCCTCGATATAGCGGACGATGTCTAGGCCGCTGCCCTTTCCTAACATCATATCGATCAGGGCGATACTGGGACTCAGTTCTTCGATTAACTGAATGGCGTCTGGCACCCCTGAGGCGGTACCTAATAGCTTGAGCGACTCATTCTCAACGAACATGTTAGCAAGGCTGTTTCGAACGAGATCATGATCGTCTACTAGAATAAATGAAATCGTTGGGCTATTCGACATATCTCGGGATCAGTGAAGTAACCTCCGGGGTTGAAGGATTATTCCCGTCAGTGTGAGTCCTTTTAATAGAGAGAGCGATGGTAATTTTTGTTCCCTGATTAAGATGTGATTCTATTGTAAATAATGCCTCGATGATATCACAGCGTTCTTGCATCGATTTTAAGCCGAGCCCTTCATTCCTTAGTGACTTTGGATCAAAGCCTAAGCCATTATCTTCGATGATGATGAGAAGATTAGATTCCTTCTGAGAGAGCTTAATGGAGATCTCATTTGCTTGGCCATGTTTGATGGAATTACTCAGTGCTTCCTGGCAGATGAGATAAAGATGCGCGGTGGTCGCCTCATTGATCGAGACATCTTCGGCATGAACATCGATCTTTAGATTAAGCAGCTTAGTGATGTTTTCTGCTTCGCCTCGGAGTGCGGCGGCAAGTCCGCCAGCAAGGGAGCCTCGATGAAGATCATGGCACACTTGGCGGATCTCGAGGCTAAGCTTATCGAGATTTTTTTGAAGTTCCATGAGAGTGGGCTGCTGAGCTTGCGAGGCAGAGGAGATGGCGTGTGAGGCCTGAATACGGGCGGCATATATCTGCTGAGTAATTCCATCATGTAGGTCGCGGGCAATGCGCTGACGTTCGTTCTCAGAGGCCTGTAAGGCGGTAACGGCGTAGTACGAGGCTTCCCTACTTCGAGTGACGATGAGGGTGATACCGCAGCCAAAGAGGAGAAGACTCCAGGCCCAGTCGCCGACATACACGACCCATAGATAAGTGTAAAAGGAGTGCAGGTATTCACTACCACAAAGCCAGGCCGTGACTGTGACCGGAATGGTGACCACAAAGACCAAGAGCCATGTCAGGGACCAATAGTCGCCGATTTTAAGGCGACAATAGATGAGCCGAAGACTCGCGATAGTAGCAATGAGAGACGAGATGGAGGTGATCTGGAATAATACTTCACGGCAGGCCGCACTCTCAGGGAAGTAGGCGAAGCTCAGCGTGCTCAGCCCGGTAGCGGGAAGACAGATCAAAGTGAGCATCAGCCACCAAGGGATCTTTCTTCGGTAAAAGCGGAAGAAAAAGTAAACCCCGAAGGAAAAGAAAAGAATAGCGACGAAACCACCAATTTTCAGGAGCCATTGAGGTTCAGAAAGTTCATTGGTAAAAGGAAAGAAGAAGCAGGCCGCCGCGATGGCGATACTCAGCTGAGTGATGATGAGAAGAGAGATCAGGCGGCGCTGCTGTCGTTCGAAAAACCAGAGCGAGATGGAACCTAGGATGAAAAGAATACGCAGGGAGAGGTCTGCGGTCTGAATGGCGAAGAAATTTCGTTCGTGTTCCGCGTGCCGTTCTTTGAGCACGAGGTATTCGCCGACAGCCGGGGTGCCACGGTAAATGCCGCCTTGAAATTTTCGCACCATATCTACGGTGACCGTATTTCTGCCAGGGATGAGAAGTCCTTCAGGTAGAGGGATAACGAGAGGTTTCGCGGGGTGAATTTGCTGCCACTTCGAGTGCTTTTTATCAGGAAGGATTTGCCTTCCATTGACGGTGATACGCACCCACCGGTCGATGTATCCGAGGTCGAGCGCCGGGCTGGTCCAGCCTGTGGATTCAGGAAGGAGGAATCGATTTTCTAAACGTGTGTATTTTGAGTGTTTGAGCTTAGGGTGGCGACCTAATGGTCCAGGGATGGCTACCTTAATTTTTTCACCTGCCGTTCCTTTTGCATCCAGAGGACTAGCCTCCCAAATTTTTGGTAGGTCTACTGAAGGCGGGAGCGCTTGGAGAGCTGAGGGCCAGAGTAGAAAGAGTAAAAGGATCCGGAAGATAAAACCGGACGGGTGACGGCATGGAGAAGGCATCAGTTCATGGGATGGAGTGTCTTATGAGGGACTAGGGCCACCAGAGGCGATGGAATTTTCGGATTCTTCTGCGAAGCGAGAAAAATTATTCTGGAAGAGAGTCGCCAGTTTCTGGGCTGCATCTGCGTAAGCATCTGCGTCTGACCATGCCTGACTTGGGATAAGGATTTCGCGAGGCACATTCGGAACCTCAGTGATGGTCTCGAAGCCGAAGATAGGATCGGTCTCGGAGGGAGCATCCTTCAGCGAGCCATTATAGATCGATTTTACGATTGAGCGTGACCAGGCGAGTTTGATGCGTTCTCCCTGACCGTAACCTCCCTTAATCCAGCCGGTATTGACGAGCCAAACGTTGACTTGGTGTTGATCCATTTTTTCCGCTAGGATTTCGGCGTAGTCAGATGGGTGTCGTACGAGAAATGGTGCGCCGAAGCAGGCTGAGAAAGTGGCTTCAGGTTCCGTGACTCCCATTTCGGTGCCAGCCACTTTTGCGGTGTAGCCCGAGATGAAATGATACATTGCTTGGGCTTTATTGAGCTTGGCGACCGGAGGAAGGACGCCGAAGGCATCACAGGTCAGAAAAATGATGTCGGTGGGGTGGCCCGCTACACAGGGGACCTGGGCATTTTTGATGAACTCGATGGGATAGGCTCCACGAGTGTTCTGGGTGATAGAGGTGTCGGTAAAGTCGACGACGTAGTCTTCATCATGGACGACATTTTCGAGAACGGCTCCGAAGTGAAGAGCGTGGAAGATATCGGGCTCCTTTTCCTCTGAGAGGTCGATGGCTTTGGCGTAGCAGCCGCCTTCGATATTGAAGATGCCTTCATCAGTCCAGACGTGTTCATCATCGCCGATGAGCTTACGCTCGGGATCTGCTGAGAGAGTGGTTTTTCCGGTGCCGGAAAGGCCGAAGAGGACGGCGCTGCGGTTTGTCTCGGGATCTGCGGTGGCACTACAGTGCATGGAAAGGTGCCCATGGATCGGCATGAGGTAGTGCATGAGGGTGAAGACGCCCTTTTTCATCTCTCCGGCATATTCGGTGCCGAGAATGACCATTTCCCGATCTTCGAAGCAGACATCGATGGATGTCTTCGAGGTCATCCCTTCACTGAGGCGGTTAGCTGGGAAACGGCCGGCATTATAAATGGTGAAATCCGGGGTGCCGAAATTTGCGAGCTCTTCCTTGCTTGGGCGGATGAGCATGGTGTGCATGAAGAGGGCGTGGTAGGGGCGGGAGCAGATCACGCGGACCTTGATGCGTTCTTTCGGGTCCCAGCCTGCGAAGGCGTCGATGACGTAGAGGCGCTCGCAGGTATTGAGGTAGTCCTTAGCGCGTTCTCGGTTAATCTGAAAAGTGTGCTCGTCGATAGGGATGTTCACATCGCCCCACCAGACGCTGTCCTTAGAGGCGGCGTTTTTGGTGATGCGTTTATCCTTAGGTGAGCGCCCGGTCTTTTCTCCAGAGTATGCGATGAGAGCTCCGGTATCGGAAATGCTGGTGGAGGGTTCATGGCGGATCGCCTCCATGTAGAGAAGGGGGGGAGCCGCATTGCGGATGATGGTTTCCGCATCAATGCCAATGGCTGAAAGATCAATCATTTCCATACTCGCAAGCTAACAGGACTGAGCGAGCTGTAAATCGGGAAGAGGCTTTTCAGTCTCTTAGATCGCAAATAGATTACTGGTTTTGAAATGAGTAAGAAAATTTCTGGGCCGACCTCCATCAGTATCGCTGCTTCTGCAGTCTTGGCATTAGGTGTTTACGATGGAATTCTGATGATCTTCAGTTGGCTTCAAGGAAAGTCGTATTTGGAGTTTAACCTTTTATTCATTTGGTGGGGCTGGGGGGCCTTGAAAGGGAGAGAGGGTTGCCGACTACTAATTTCTATTGTTTTCTTTATCATACCCGTTACTGTGTTTGCCCTTATAGCCCTTATACTGCCACTTGCGTTTTTCTTTTCAGATAAGCTATCATCTGTTGATACGACATTTTCTTGGGGATTCTCTATTATAACGGGTGCATGGATTTTATGGCTAGGACTTACCCACTTTCGGGCGGACGAATCTCCTTGGTTTAAAGGGGAGGCGGGAGATACGAAGATCCTCCGATATGCCGTTGTGAGTTGCGCAATTTTCTTAGGCGCGAGTTCTGGGTATTCTAATTATCTGGTCCACAACCACCTCAAGCAGATCTATTATTACGACGTCACAATCGTCGCCCGAGACGCCGATACTAGAGAAATTCTCAGGCCGAATTTTTCTTGGACAGGTGGTTCTTTGTCGGACCCGGTCGAGGGAGTAAAGATGCCAAGCAGTTTGTCCTCTGTATCGTTCGATTCTAATTCTGAGAAGGGAGGGACGATGAGCGGAATCGCTTACTCTGATCTTAAGGTCGACGTCAGTGCGGAAGGCTATCTTCCTGAAACAGTCACCATTTCAAAATCACAGAGAGGTCTAATGGAGGTCTTTCTTAAAAAAGAGGCAGCAGACGTCTCTGTTGAGGATTAACAGGAAAGAAAAAGCCGCCTTTCTCAAGTGAGAAAGACGGCTGATGGATATCCTGCGAAAGTTTATTTGAGTTTTGTTAGGACATCGAAGTCGACGCTCTGGAGCATTTTAGTCAGCTCTTCTTCTTTTAGCTCTCGTCCTTCGATTTGGATGTGGAATCTATTGTGGAGTAGAAGTGAGATGCTGCCGGCGCTTTCATCGATCATCACTTTCTGGCCTTTTACCCGACGGACTTTATGGCCCATTTGAGAGGCCATGGCGGGGTTATTCATTAGGGCTGCCATCTGGGCCATGAGTGGTGAATCGACTGCAATCTGGAGAGAGGCGGATTGTTTTTCTTTTACATATTTGCGCCGCATGATGAGGCCACCGCCGCCGAAGGCCGCTAATCCCGCACTTTCGTTTTCAATTTCTTTTCCGACCCAGCCTGCGAGTTGTTCAGGAAAGGCTTTCTTGAGATCGAGTCCTTTTTTCTCCGCTACCAGAGCAGCCGCTTGCTGGAGCGCAGCATGAGCTTCGGTGAACTCTCCGCTAGCGTAAGCTTTTTTGGCGGCTTCGATTTCCTCCAGGACGGGGTCAGCGTGAAGGGAGGAAAGGAGAAGAATCGGTAAGAGGTATTTAGTCATAATTTTGAAAATAGTAAGCGGTTAACGAAATCGGGGGACGACTCGAAAGAAAGCGGTGTCGAGAAAATCGGGGCTCCGCTCGAGAAAGGTGACTTTCTGCATATTGCCGAAGGCGCTGGGTGTTTCTCCATCTGCGGGGGTGCGCTGGAAGGGCAGGCGGCCGTCTACAAAACTGGAGAGATTATTCGAGACTTCGATGTCATAGGCGAAGACTCCCACCTCGATTCCACTGCGAGTTCCGATCGCTCTGCCAGGGGGGCGCTCGAAGCTGAGTTCAATCTTTCGTTTGTTCTCAGCGGTGATTGAAAAATCGAGTGCGAGAAGGCTCGAGGCATCAGGCGTTTGAGGGTTACGCTGAAAGGCGAGCTCCATGAAGGTAGGCATGCCATCACCATCCGGGTCTTGAGTGAGTGGATTAGTGTACAGGAGTCGGGTGGTCTGGCCATTTTCTGATTCATTCGCAACGATGACGGGAGAGCTGAAGCGATCGAAGGTGAAGCTTTCGGTGGTGGCTTGAGTAGCGACTAAGGATTGAGTGATAGTATTACTGAAATCCTCTTCTGGGAGGCCACGATAGCTTTCGTAGAAAATTCCAGTAGAAAGATCGGATGGTTTCATGAGGATGTGTAGAACGCGATCTTCTCCCTGAGATATTCCGGTGTGCACGATATCTGATAGATCTCGTACAATTCTACTGGAGAGGTCTCCGGTGTTGGGGGTAACTGCGGAGGGGACACTGGTAGCGACTTTTACGGTGGTGTCATCGATGAAGGAGACCAAGTAGTGAGCACCACCAGGCTGAAGGAAAAGGTCATAGCC
>CALGMJ010000182.1 GCA_937958875.1 uncultured Verrucomicrobiales bacterium
AGTCAAAGCCAACCCTGAGGTCTACCGCCTCATTCGCTTACCTTGCAAAGAGATCACCAAACGCTGAAGTGGTCCCACAAAACGGAGCCAAAGTCTGAGGGTGTGAAATCACTGAGCCATTAGTCGTGTTTTCAAAATTCAAGAGTCACTGTTTGATTTTGATCAGTTGGGTAATGTTCTTTGATGACTTCAATAGGATCCGGGGTATGGGAATTTTGAGCCATTTTAAAATGTTGATGAATGGTTCGTTCTTTTTGTGAAGTAATCTTGAGCGTTTCCTCTTCAAAAGTTCCATAGCAGGACTCAGTTTGTTCAACTGGGATGAATTGCGGGAGAGTCGCTAACTCTCGGATAAAGCTTTCAGATTCGGTCCAGGTTAAGCCTAGAGCTTTAGCGATTTGAATGAGTTGGAATTCTTGGTCTTTTAACTCTGTGAGAATTTCCCAGATCCATGGTGGAAATTTTTGATCACTAGAAAACAGTGACGGATCGATACAGTAGGTTTCGAGAGCCATAGGAAATTTCATTTTTTTCATTCCGGTGTCAGCCGTTAAGGGTGATGTGTCTTGAGGAGGTTTAATCAAATGTGTGGCTACGGTTTTCACACTCTTCTAGGAGATGATCTAAGGCTTCTTTTAAATCATCATGATCAAAGGGTTTACAGATGAATTGATGAGCCCCTCGACTGAGAGCTTCGATTGCGGTGTGGTGATCGGCGAGTGCCGAGATTACTAGGATGATCGTATTCGGTTTGATTTCCAGCATTTGACTCAAGGCTGCGAGCCCGTCCATGTGGGGCATAGTGATATCCAAGGTTACGACGTCAGGGCGTATCTCCCGGAAGAGAGTGATTGCAAGGAGTCCGTCTGAGGCAGTGGTAATTTCTGTAAATACGGAGCCACTGTAGGCCGCATTGACTGATCTCCTGATGAGTGCTGAGTCATCTACGATTAAAAGTTTCATCTCTTAGTTTTGTTTAAACTGAGATTTTAGGAGTGGTGATAGCCTTGTTAACGCGACTAGCAGGAATGATCCAGGAAAGCTGGAAATGATGATTCATTTTATAGCTGAGCGACATTTTACCTCCAAGTTGCTCAATGATGATGTCTTTTACTAAGTCCATGCCAGTGCCTCTCCCAGCATGATTTGTGATTTGCTTCGAGGTGGAAAAGCCAGGTGAGAAGATGAACCTAGCTAGTGACGAAGGTGCGAGTGTTCTTGCTTCTTCTGCACTGAGGAGGTTTTGCTTGATGGCTTGTTCTTTGATCTGGGTCACGTCGAGTCCGGCGCCATCATCTCGGTAGACGAAGTGGTATGCAGGTTCTCCGAGTGGATTCGTACTTGAGTCATCGAAGCGTGATTTGATGTGAATGATCCCATCTTCAAGTTTGCCCGTCGCGACTCGTTGATCTTTTGGCTCGATTCCATGGATGACTGAATTTCTGGTCAATTGAATTAAGACATCTTTGATTTGCTGAAATGGTTCTTGAGAAAAATCATCGAGTTGGAAGGAAGAGCGCAGGAAGACTGATTTGCCAATTTCCAAAGCGATAGGCTGAGTCAATTGATTAAGGTCTGTGGCTAATTGCTGACTCTTGCTGCTGGTCGTTCTGCTTGGCTCACTACGATTAGCAAAGTTTTTAAGAAGCGTTTGCTTTACCTCAAGATAATGGGTGATTGCTTCCCTGAGGTCGACCATGTGAACGAGAGAACTGAGGAAATCATCTCCACTGATCTGCGTGCGATTACGGAGTTTTTGTAAATCATTTTCAATGAGATGACTGATTTGGCTGAGGCTGCTGAGACCCAGCATTGAGGAATTTCCTTTGATGTTATGGATCTTGCGAAAGATGAATTCCACTAGGTCGCTCTTCTTTTCTAGCTTCAGTTGCTTCGTGTCCTGAATTCCTTGATGTCTCAGGGCTTCGTTGATTTCGTCTAAAGTTTTCTCGGCCTGAGTTAGAAATAGATCGAGTTCCTGGGGCTCTGCTTGAATTAATTCTAGAATGGCCTCGGTCTTCTTACTTTCATCTTCGCTCGCCTTTTTGAGCTTATTTTCCATCGCTACCTTCTCGGTGATATCGGTGACAGTCACCAGGATGTCGACCACCTCTTTTCCTTCCATGACTCGCTCGAAATCAAAGCTCACATTCTTGTTGATGAAATTTTGGCCATCCCAGTTCATGGTTAGCTCGATCTCTTTCAGCGGATTGAATTTGTTTAGCTGTTTGGTCAGGGTCTTGCCGTTGAATTGAAGTTTGAGATAGCTTTCGAGAGTTTTGACATCTTTCTCTGAGACCAGAGGGCGCATTAGGTCTAAGAAGTTTTTCCCACTGAGTTCTTTTGTTTCAAAAATACGATGCATGGCACTGCTGATACGGCTGCCGATGCAGAATTTCTGATCTACCAAAAAGAGTCCATGGTCGATTGATTGGAAGATGGCGTCAGACTCTTCTTTCATTCGTTTTAGATTAGAACTCAAGTCCTGAAGCTCATTGGCCCGAGAGTCAGCTTCTTGGCTGTATGTCTGTAAGGATTGGTAGGCTACCTGTAGCTGAGATTGAGTCGTCTCAAGTTGTTGATTTGTTTGGATGAGGTTATTGTTGTTCGCTACCAAAGACTGCGAATACTGCTGTAGAAGAAGGTCTCCCTTTCTTAGCTTATTGATAGAGAGAACAACGATGTAGATGAAGTTGATGATGACAAAGAGGGCTGCCCCAAAAAGAACCCAACTTAGGGTGGCTGATTTTTGGGTGGATTTTTTTTCCAGACCTACAGTCAGATCATTCATTAAGCGGAGCAGGGCGAGATTGTGTTCGCTCAGTTTACCATTTGCATAGGTGATACTGGCCTCCGAGAGCGTGTTTGGATTTGTGTCAATGAGAGGGGCGAGAGCTATTGTGATCTCATTCCAGATCTCCTTACTTTCGGTGAGCGTCCTTACAAGCTTGGGATCTTTTACCTTTCTAATACTTACTGGTAGCCCGTCCGCTCCGGCAATTTTTCCTCCGTTTAAGAATGCGCTCAGAGAGTCATCAAATAAGCTGCTGGTGATTTTTAGTTCCTTGAGTGCTTTTTTGAGCTTTTCAGGTTCTTCAGTCCTTAATCTCTCGCTGATAGCGAGTTGGGCTTTCGTCATCCGTTGAGAAAGCATTCGCTGTCGGCCAGCAATATTGATTTCGGTGGCATCCTCTTTTAAGGAGCGAGAGATCGAGATGTTGATCCCAAGAGCGATGATGATGATGATGAGAAAGATACCGCCTGCAATTTGAATGGCAGTGTAATCTTGCGGTTTTACAGTTGGAGTGCCTTGCGCAGGATTTGGATATGCGTGTAAATTCATCGAACGCTGCCTAAGCAGGTTCTTCGCCAAGGGGGCTGCCAAAGGTCAAGGTGCTATAGGATAGGTGCGCTAAATAAGAAGATTGTTAGACCTGAGCACTTGATGAAAACCGGTCATGATTGTTATGCAAATTTTCATTTTCTTGAGACGCTCTTTTTTAAGACATCCCAAAGATGAAAGTCTTCACTACGGTTTTACCCGTTTTCTGTGCTGATCTGGTTTGTGTTCAGCACTGTCCCGGGAGTCTATTGGCTCGCTTCGACGAGTCTGGCTAGGGCAGCTCGGTAGGCGGTGAAGTCGCGAGTCGGGTCTATTTTTAGTGCTTCGTCGACGGCCTTTAAGGCTGCCGGGTAGCGTTTTTGATCGACGCGCATTTTTGCAAGTTCTACCCAGGCTTCGACGGCGGTGGAGGAAACTGCGGTGGCTCTTTCGAAGAGGATTTCTGCGTCTCCGATGTTATTTAAGGAAAGCTCGTACCCGGCGAGGGCCATTAAGACAGTTCCATCAGTCGGTTCTTCTTCGAGGAGGGTTCGAAGTTCTTCAGCTCCTTCGGTGGGAGATTCTTCGGATTCGATTTTCAGGCGAGCGGCGGCGGTCCTCAATGGGCGAGGGGAAGGACCCTGAGGGGGAGTAGCCTTCTGCACTAGGTCTGAAGCGAGGGACCATTGGTTGATTCTCATTGCGGAATCGATGACGGAGATGATTCGGTCGAGACTAGGTTTTACCTTGGCTGCATTGTCTGCGAAGGCTTCTGCGATAGAGTCCTGAGCATCTTCTAGGCGAGTGGCTCTGAGGTGAAGGTCGGCTAGGAGGAGAAGGCCGTCAGGGTCTAGGCGATTGAGGCGGCGAGGGAGTTCGAGAGTTTTCACGGCTTCTTCTTCTTGGCCGAGTTCGAGCATGATGGCGGCTTGGAGGGAAGCGTAAGAGGCTTCGTCAGGGCGCTGGCGAATGACTTCGTCAAGCATGGCGATGGCTTCGGCTCGGGCGTTAAGATTTTGTAAGCACTGGGCGATTCCTGCTTTCCAGTCGGCGGTTTCAGGTTGGGTGAGTTGGGCCATCCGGTATGCTTGGAGGGCGCTTTCCCATTCACCGCGTTTGAGACGACAGTAGCCGAGGAGGCCGTAAGTGGCTCCATCAGCATCGCCAAGCCGCATGGCTTCAATGAGAGGAGAAAGGGCCTGATCCAGTTCATCATTCTGGATCAGAGCCATGGCGAGATTTCGATGGGCTCGGCGGAATGAGGGGTAGATGGCAATGGCTCCACGGTAGGCAGTGAGGGCTTCCTTGGTATTGCCTTCTTCGAAGTGGAGGTTCCCAAGGTTGAATTTGAGGGCCGCGGATTTTGAGGTCAGGGAGCTACTTTTGATTTTGGAGAGCGCCGATTTGCGTTGGCCTTTTTCCATGAGCGTTTGCATCTCGACGAGGAGGCCGCGCTCGGCAGTAGAGACTTGAGGTTCGATCCTAGCCTCGATGCGGTAACTTCCGTTGAAACTTTTTTTGAAGGAAGAGCTTTTCCAATAAGAGGTGGAGAGGGGCAGTGCTTCGGCACCTAAGAGAGGTGAGTAAAATCCTAGCTGGATGAAGAGAGAAAAGAAGGCCGCGAAAGGGACTTTCCACCGAGGCGAAATGGATTTGAGAATCATCATGGCGAGAGGAGAGCTGATAGAGAGAAATGAGGAGGGATTTATTTCTTGATGGTCACTGGCCATCGCATGATCGCTTTGACCGGTTGTCCATTGATGGTGGGGCGGGTGAATCGAGCAGAGGAGGCGACGCGTCTTGCTGAGGAGACGAGTTCGCGGTGAGTCGCACTCACGACTTTTCGAATCTTGACTCTTCCTTTTGTGCTGAGTTCCACTTCGAGGACGACAGTGCCTCGGGTGATGCCTTTGCGAGAAAGAGATTTAGGGAAGACAGCTGAGCCGTGGCGAAGAACGCGGGGTTTGCGGTCGAGTTCACCGATTCCATAGTGAGATTTTTTTGGTTTCGGCTTCGTCTTTTTAACTTTCTTCGGTCGGGGCTTGGTCTTTTTAGGGGTGGCTTTGGGGCGCTTTTTAGTAGGTGGTTTAACGACGCGTTTTTTAGGCGCTTTTCGTACGATGGGTTGTGGAAGTGGAGAGGGCTCTACATCGGTAAAAAAGGGATCGATCGGGGTGTCGAGGTTCAAGGGGGTGTCGACTTTCGGGACAGGAATCCGAGAGGGGTCTGGGAGGTGGCTGATCTGGGTCAGCGAGGGGGGAGGTGGGGGGGCGTCAGGTGGAGGTTCTTCTGGAGGTGGTGGTGGCGGTTCGGGTAAGCTGGTGATCTCGATCTCACGAATTTCCAAGTTTGCCTCCGGAGTGACCGGGACTAGGAGGCGTGATAAGCCGAGCAGCACTAGGAGGGCTGCAGTCATCAGGATTCCGATGATCGGACTTGGAAATTTGAAGGTCATTTTTCCGTGGCGAGACTGACGGATTTTGCGCCTGCGAGCTTGGCGGCATCAATGACACGGACGGTCATTTCAGTGGCGGCATTGGCATCGGCACGAACGACGACGGGAGTTTGATCATCATCTTCTAGAAGGGCGGCAACGACGGCGCGAACCCCATCGACTCCCACTTCCCGGCCTCCATACCAAACACGGCCTTCATCGGTGACGGCGATGAGGATGGCTTGTTTCTGGAGGTCCTCAGAGCTGGCGGCTCGGGGTTTAGAAATTTCAACTCCGGTTTCTTTGACGAAGACGGTGGTGACGATGAAGAAAATTAAGAGGAGAAAAACGACGTCGATGAGTGGTGAGATATCGACGGTGGTGACGGCCTGGTCTGAGCTGTTGTGGCGAGATCTTCTCATGAGCTGACTCCTTTCAGTTCTTCATGAAGCTGGCGTTGAAGTTCCAGCTGGGTTGATTCGGTGGCACGTTTCAACTGGGCAAAGAGAAAGGCGGCTGGCACGGCGATGACGAGGCCCGCCTGGGTGGTGACGAGGGCCTTTGAGATCCCGCCGGAGATGACGTCGAGGGGTTCTGATCCTGCGCCGGAGGCCATACCACCAAAGGTGACGAGCATACCGGCAACGGTGCCTAGAAGACCTAGTAGAGGAGCGGCGGCGATGAGAACGCCGAGGAAGGGGAGACGCCGCTCGACCCAAGCAATTTCATCAAGCTCGAAGGTGGTAAAGCTGCGCTCCAGCTGTCGGGCATCACGCTGGACTCGTTCCCAAGGCATTGCTCCGGTGACTTCATTTTGTTTCTTCCATTCCGCGTCCTCGACTCGCTTACGGGCCTGGCGCATGTGCTGCCAGATACTGAAGCTGATGGAGTAGATCATGACGCCCACGATAAGAAGGGCCCACAGGGTGAGCCCGCCATCTTCCAGGGTTTTGAGGATGGCGTTTTTCATTTACTGCGAAGCGAGTTGACGAACGAGAGACCGAGACGCTCCGTGGTCTGGATGATACCCTGACTACGGCGGGAAAGAAATGCGTGAAGGATCAGAGCTGGGATGGCAACGATGAGGCCGAAGAGGGTGGTGACGAGGGCTTCTGAAATGCCACCTGCGAGTGGCTTCGGATCACCGGAGCCGAAGATGGTGATGAGATTGAACGTACGAATCATTCCTGAGACGGTTCCGAGAAGTCCTAATAATGGAGCGGTAGCGGCGGTGACGGCGATCACAGATAGTAGTGAGGTCGCTTTCTGCTGCACTCCCATGAGCTGCTCGTAGAGAGTCTCTTCTACTACTTCGGCAGAATTCTCAGAGGTCTCGATGAGCTTCTTCATGACGTCGGCAGCGGGGTGCTGCGCGTCCTCGGCGAGTTCGGTCGCTTTGTCTCGATCACCAACCCGGAGGGCGGCGAGAATCGCAGTCACCCAAGCTTCACTAGGATCACGGTATTTTGCGAAATTCATAAACTTAATAAGGCCGAAAATTAAGCTGAGAAGAGCTAAGAAAATGATGGGCCAGATCCAGAGACCGCCTTTTCGGAAAAGATCGAGCGGGCCGCCATCGACTTCCTGAAGAAGGCGGGCTTTTCCGCCTGTGACATCGAGTCCCAGGATGGCTTCCTTTCCCGCGAGAAGGGAGCGGACGGCTTCAGGATCTTCTTCGATAATCTTAGGCAGTGAACCACCTTTTTCCCAGACCACGCCACCGGCGGTGTCTGCCCCGGAGAACCAGGCGAGGGGCCCGGCAGCAGCGAATTCTCCATCAATGACTGTGCCATCTTCAGTGACCGCTTTTCCAGGTGCCTTCGATCCTCCGAAGAGAGTGGAGAGTCGGTTGATGGAGGCGTCGACGATTTCGAGGCGTTCTTCGAGAGCAGTGGCTGGGTCATTGGCTTCTCGCGCAATGAGAGTCTGGTCTACTTCCAGAGCGGTTTCGCCGGGACCGGAGACGGTCTGAGTGCGAAGAGCTTGGTCCTTCAGGAGGCCGGCGAGATAGGAGGCGTCCTGGCGGCGAACTTGCAGGTCTCTTTGAAGCTCGCGCATCGCCATCTCACGGTCTTCCTGACTCATCCGTGCGATCCGTGCGAGGCGGCGTTTCTCACGGAGAGTGACCGCGACTTCTTCGTATTCTTTAGCGAGTGCAGGCTTTTCCGCGGAAATCTTGGTGCGGAGATCTTCCAGCTTCGCTAATGCGCTTTGCAGATCTTTTTCTGCTTCTTTTAGAGCGGCAGGAACGGATGTTTGAGCCGGGGCAGTGAGTAAAAATATGAGAGCGAGAAGGCTCTGCAGGAGGGCTCCTCTTCTTACGCTGGTGATCATGATTTTCGTTTTCATTTACCCTAGTCTTGAATCTTCACGGGGAGTTCTACGAGTTCGGGCGGGCGTTTCCGGTCCAGCTCGTCGAGAGCCTTGACGATTTCCCCACGTAGCTCGGCGTTTTCGGTCCACTGCCAGCCTTCTGGGCCGGGAGTGCCGGATCCGGAGGAGTCGTCCCGATTCGTATAATAGGCTCGGGCGAGTCCGAGATAGATGACCTCCACTTCTCGGCCATTACGCACTTCCTTTGCTCTCGTGATTCGCCGGTTAAATTGTTCAGCTTTCGTCACTAGACCGAGCAAGGCTTGGATGCCTTCGCGTGCTTCACCGCCGGTTTCCCATTCTTCGAGAGTGATGATTTCTGGCTCTACTTCTTCTGCCAGTGGAGTGGGGAATTGCTTGGTTAATGCCAGCATGCGGTCCCGATTTCGAGCAACGGCGACGTTTGCGACCCGGCGGGCCTGCCGAAGGCGATCGAGCTCTTTCTCGGCGTCCCTTTTCTTTTCGTCAAAACCTCCTGCGGAGTTGCCTGACTTGTTCAGCTCCTCTTCCAGGAGGGCGAGCTCCTTCTGATGGACCTTCAGGAGCTCAGCCATGGTTTCTTTTTGCTCCTGCCAGTCTGTCCATTCTTTCGAGCCTTGTGCCTTCACATCGACAATTTGGGCAATCGTTTCTCGGAGCTTTACGACGGGGGCATCGTTCTGCGCGAATGAGAGCGAGGAGCTAAGAAAGGGAATTAAAATTAGTCGAAGATTCATATCGAGAGGGGGAGGGGCTGGAACCTAGCAGGTTTACCTTACTCCTGTTTAATGCGATTGCGTCTCAAAAACAATTGAGTGAGCCGTTTTTGGCTCTCCGTCAAGTCTTTCCAGATGAGGTGCTCTTGTCTGACCGTGAGTTCAGAGGCGTGTAAAAAAACACATTTGTTCTTGTTGTTGAGACTCAATCGCAATAACTCACTCGTCAAGTTCATCGAATGACTGAAGATTTGGAGAGATCATTTTCCCCTCCGAGTTCCTTTTCCATTCGAGCATCAAATACAATGGCATGAAAACACTAACACACTTACTGAGACGGGCGGCGATGCCTTTGGCAATGATCGCTCCTGCAGCTCAGGCTCAACAGACGAGTAATTCAACGGTCAACAATTTCGGAGACCTTGATGCTCTGGAAGTGTCTGGGGCGAACCAGGATAAAAAGCTGTCGAATCAGGTGAGCGCTTTTCGGACAGGGACTCCTCTCATCGATGTTCCACAGAGTTTGACGGTGCTGACTCGGGAGCAGTTTGAGGAGCAGGGCATCGATAGTATTGCTGATGTCATTGATTATACTCCAGGGGTGACGAACTCTCAGGGTGAAGGGCACCGGGATTCGGTGGTCTTTCGTGGCACACGCTCGACCGCAGATTTCTTTGTCGATGGAGTAAGAGATGATGTGCAGTACTTCCGTTCACTTTATAATGTGGAGCAGGTGGAAATTCTTCGTGGACCAAACTCCCTGACCTTTGGGCGGGGTGGAGTCGGTGGAGTGTTGAACCGAGTTCTTAAAAAAGCGGAAATCGGAGATGATTTCGGTGAGATTCAAGGTCGGGTGAATACCTTTGGCGGAGTTTACTCGCAGTTTGACTATAATAAGACTCTCTCGGATAACTTTGCCTTACGTCTGAATGTCTTTGGTGAGTCACTGGAGAATCATCGTGATTTCTTTGATGGTGAGCGTCTAGGGATCAATCCGACTCTGACATGGAAGCTGAGTGAAGACACGACTCTTCATTTTGCTTACGAGTATTCCGATCATCAGCGTTTTATTGATCGGGGAGTTCCTTCAGTCAATGGACGGCCAGCGAGCTTTCTTTCAGATACGACCTTTGGTGACTCTGAGTTAAATGAGACGACTTTGGATGCTCATACTTTTCGTGCGACCTTGAAGCACCAATTTTCCGATGCGTGGAAAGGTAGTCTAACAGGTTTCTATGGCACCTACGACAAGGTGTATGCAAACTATTTTCCTTCAGACTTTAATCTTACTGACAATGAAGTCGAGATTGATGGCTATATTGATCGCACGGATCGTCAGAACTTCGTCCTTTCTGGAGATTTGATCGGTGAGTTCAGGACTGGTGGAATTGAGCATAAGCTTTTAATTGGCGCGGAATATGTTCATACTTCCTCTGATCAGAATCGTTTTAACAATGTTTGGGATACTAATAGTGATGATCAGGAGTTCTTCTCAGCGGCAAATTTCAGGTTGCGTAATGGTGTAGTTACAGATCCAGCAGGCGGTGTTTTAGGGACGGGAACGTTTTCTGATTTGAATGATGATACCCGAGTTACCATTGATGTGTATTCCCTATTCCTACAGGATGAAATTGCATTGAATGATCGTCTTGATTTGATTCTTGGGGCGCGTTTTGATAGTTTTGATATCGAAGTTTTTAATGCTGTAGCTGGAGAGACTCGGACCCGTCGTGATGAGGAAATCACTCCTCGAGTGGGTTTGGTCTACAAGCCAGCTGAAAATGTGTCTTTTTATGCTAGTTATAGCGAGACTTTCCTTCCTCGAAGCGGTGAGCAGTTTGCTAATATCAATGGCTCTCGTGATGCACTTGCTCCCGATGAGTTTTCAAATCTCGAAGCCGGAGTGAAATGGAATATTTGTGATGATTTAAGCTTTGCATTATCAGCTTTCCAAATCGAAGCGAGTTCAGCTCAGCCAGGAGATATTGCGGGCACCTTTGATGTGATCGATAGTCAAACTGATGGTTTTGAGGCTCAGCTAAAAGGCCGGATTAATGATCAGTGGAGAATCTCTGCCGGATACAGCTACCTCGACGGTGAGCAGATCAATCTTGGTGGGACACCACGTGAGCAACCTACTCACACCTTTTCGATCTGGAACTCTTTCAAAGTCTCAGAGAAATTCGGATTTGGTCTCGGGATGATTTATGTAGACGAGAGTTTTGCGGACAATGGTAATTCTGTGACCCTTCCAAGTTACGTGCGAGTTGATACGTCTGCTTATTATAACTTTTCTGAGAGTTTCCGAGTTCAGCTGAATATTGAAAATCTACTTGATAAGGAATATTTTCCGAACTCTCACACGGCTAATAATATCACCGTGGGAGCGCCGATCAATGCGACGCTTAAGTTCTCCAAGAGCTTCTAATTCTGGGTGAATTAGCGGTGCGAAAGTCTTCGTTCTACGCGCCTGGAAGATGAAGGTGTGGATCTATTTCGACCCAGGGCGTAGACGGTGACTTTGTTGATGACATTCAGAGAAAGCAGTTTTGTTTTCTCTGGATGTCATTTTTGTTTAGCACACGGCCTTGCAAGGCTGAAAGTCACACTTCTGGTAAATTTCACAGACCGCCTGATGTTGGTTGAGAGTATAAAAGTGGATGCCATCGACTTGATGGGCCATGAGATCTCGACATTGGGCGATGGTATGTTCGAGGGCGGTGGCGCGGAAGGCGTCACCTGATTGATTTGATAATCGGCGAAGGAGCTTGGCCGGGTAGCGCATTTTCCCGGCGAGTTGGGCCATCCGTTTCATTCCTTCTGGGGTGGTGAGTGGCAGGATGCCGGTGATGATAGGCTGGGAAATGCCCCGAAGTTGGCAGCGCTCGCGGAAGTCGTGGAAATCACGATTGTCAAAGAAGGCCTGGGTGCAGAGGTAGTCGGCACCTGCATCGGTTTTTGCTTTGAGATGATCCATTTCGACGAGACGGTTTGGGGTATCTGGGTGACCTTCTGGAAAACAGGCGACACCAATCCCAAAGCCGCGTGGGTCTGGATGATTTCCTTCTTCGTTGAAGCGTTTGATCAAGCGTACGAGATCGGCAGCGTGTGTGAAATCTCCACCAGGATGGCTTTGGCCTTTCGGGAGATCTCCACGCATGGCGAGGATGTTTTGAATTCCTTGGGCAGCGTATGTTTCCAGGAGGGACCAGATTTCTTTTTCGGTATGGCCGACGCAGGTA
>CALGMJ010000183.1 GCA_937958875.1 uncultured Verrucomicrobiales bacterium
TTCTTGGAGGCTTCGTAAGCATTGAAAATACGCCAACAGATTGGCTTCGCTGGAATGCGGGCATCCGCTTAGACCACCTCGATGGTGATTTTGGTCAGACAGCTGTCATTGATTATGGAGTAATCGTGCAACCCAAATTAAATATTTTTGTTTCACTCAACGAATCTCTCCTAGCTTTCGCGAATGCCGGAAGGAGTTTTCAGCATCCTTTTGGAACCTCTCTCTTCGACCCAGCCCGTGATGTGTCGATCAATGATGGCTGGGAACTTGGTCTGAAATGGAATCCGACAGATCAATTCTCATTGCGGACGGCCTACTGGCAACAATTGGCCAGTGATGAATTTACAGCTGTTGATGGAAACTCACTCAATGTTGGAGAAACTGATCGAAGTGGAATCGATGTTTCCCTTGCTTGGAACCCAACTGAAGAGCTTAGCATCTGGGGGGATTACAACCACAACTTCAGTGAGATTTCAGGACCCGGATCTGCTGCCGCAGGCACGCGAGGAAATCGTCTCCGTAGCATTCCAGACTACACTTTCTCGGTAGGCGGTTCCTACAAAATAAACGACTGTCTTACCGCACGCGTTCATGTCGATGGTCAGGGTAGCTATCATGTGAATGAAGCGAACGATGGCGGAACCTTCGGCGACTATGTCCTCGTCAATGCCGGGTTCGACTACAAAACTGAGTCAGGACTCTGGAGCTTGCAGGTCAATAATCTCTTAGATCGGGACTACGAATACGTTTTCGATCTAGGCAGACTTGGGACCATCCACTCCCCCGGCGATGGCTTAAATGCCAGCCTTTCTTATACCCTCGAATTCTAATGGAGAACGAGGGTAAATCAAAACTTTCTAGTGTTTATCATGTATGTATTGGAGGCGGAGAGTCGGTTGTAGAGGCCGGCTCTTCGCCGTCTCCAGCTCGTCAGCGACTGATTTCCATTGATGCCCTTCGAGGCTTGGTGATGGTGCTCATGCTGGTGGATCACGTTCGAGAGACCGTCTTTCTTCATCAGCAGGTAGGCGATCCGGTAGCCGCTGACACCACATCCCCTGCGCTCTTTTTCACCCGCTTACTCAGCGGATTTTGTGCTCCCGCATTTATCTTCCTCGCTGGCACTGGAGCTTGGCTATATGGACAAAAACATTCTCCTTCTGAAGTGTCAGGTTTCTTACTCAAGAGAGGGATCTTTCTCATTCTTCTAGAACTTTTCGTGATTGGCACTGCCTGGACCGGAGTATTTCCGCCTGAGCGGTTTTACCTTCAGGTGATTTGGTGTATTGGCCTATGCATGGTGATCTTAGCTGGACTCATTCACCTCCCCCGTCTCGTCCTAGGTGGGCTGGCTTTTTTCCTGATGGCTGGGCATCATCCCTTTGATGGGATTCATGCGACAAGCGACAATTGGTGGCATCCTATCTGGGCTGTAATTTACCAACGGGATTGGATTGAACTTATTGGGATTCCCGCCCGAACGAGCTACCCGATCTTACCTTGGGTAGGTGTCATCGCTTTTGGCTACCTCATTGGTCCCCTTTTTCACTCAACATTCAAAGTTGAACAACGATCACGACACCTCATTTTTTGGGGTATCGGTTTACTGGTGAGCTTCCTGTTGATCAGAACGATCAATCTTTATGGAGATCAACCATGGAGGGCCTTTTCTGATCCTGTTCAGACTTTGATGTCATATCTCTCACTGACTAAATATCCGCCCTCATTGCTGTTTTTACTATTCACCCTAGCACCAGCATTTTTTGCCTTACTGCTTTTTGAAAAGTATCCATCAAACTCACTCGTTTCTGGCTTAGCGCGCTTTGGCTCCGCCCCACTTTTCTTTTACATTCTCCACCTCTACCTTCTTAAGCTGATCTATGTCATTTTAGTCTCTATTTACGGTAAAAATCAGGGTGACTACTATGGAGTCGATCACGTCTGGGGAATCTGGCTTTGGAGTCTAGCGATCCTCCCTATCCTATGGTTTGCCACTTGTTATTTTGCTCGCTTTAAGCAGCGACATCGTGACTGGCAGTGGCTTAAGTATTTTTAAAAATGCTTGGCTCATACCACAATTTTGGAGTGTCCCGACAGCCCCGAAACCAGCGTAAGGCTATCGCTTGATTAAGCTCATCCTGACCTCAGAAAACATTTGCTGCTGAATCCCCTCCCGTGAGATCTCAGAGAAATTGAGGAGAAAGAAAGCCGCCGTTGGTAGAATCAATAAGTATGGAAATACAAAAATTAGGGGCTCTTCGCAGAGCCCCTTTTCAAAAAACAAAGTAAATCTATCGACGGCGTCTTAAGAGACCCAGACCAGCCAGCGAAAGAAGCGCTACTGATGAAGGCTCAGGAACAACAACGAAATTCAGAGTATCTCTCGCTTCCAGAGCACCCAAAGTATTGTGAGTTCCTGTCGCAATCAATTCGACTTCCCAGACTCCCGGCTCAGAGAATCCCCAGTTCACATGGTTGTGGCCGAAGTTTGAGATGTAATCATTAGGATTTGTATTAGCATCACCATCGGTAGCTCCGATGGTTAAAGCTCCATCGGTAGAGGAAAAATGGAAATCTTGACCGCCGAGACTCCCAGCCTCCCACATTGAGAATGTTCCTGTTCCTGAGGGTGAAGTCACCGAGCCCAGAGAGAAAGTAATTACCGTACTCCAGTCACCTGAGGTGAGTTCTTCGGAAGCGAGAGCCACAAATGGAACACCTACCGCTTCTGACTGAGGGAGAATCCAGATTGATTCCCCCGTGGCGACTCCAGCTGCACCGAATCCGGCAGGAGCTGCAAATTCCCGATCAGCGGTCACCAGCACATCAAGACTGTTCGCTGGGACTTCTTCATCGATCGTCGTAACGCCATCGACAACGCCGTTGACGACGTGAGCTTCTAGCTCCAGTTCATTCCCTTCCAAGATGACACCGAAATCTAGCTCGCCTGAGCTAAAGACAGCTGCATTCGTAACCCCCAGTCCAGCGACAGTGAGCAATGGGATCATAGTTTTCATATTTTTAATTTGTTTGGGTTATTTAATTTTAGTTTCGCAGCCTCTGCTCAAAACGAAAGAAGCCGAAATTTTCAGTTGCTTCAGGAACGACAAGGCGTCTGCGCATCACGCAGGACGTTTCATTTCCTCGCTCATTACCATCTTCATAAAACTCATCAGGAGCCCCTTCAGAAAAGAGCCTGCGCCAGGGCTTCCAGGGCGTAGCAAGATCGGGACTGAAGGAAACTGCTAGCTCAAGAGGAGTGGAAGAAAAGTCGTCTTTATGAAGGTCTCGAAGAAATTCAAATTCGGCCCGCCCATTCACAAACCGTGGCCTCGGCATGAGGTGCGCATCGACCGTGACAGGATCAAAACCATGCCAGAAAAGCAAAAATTCTAATCCATTCGAGAGACCATCTTGATCAAAATCGCTAAGGGAATCCGTAAGTAATCCAGCTTCGAGCTCATGAGTTCGCTCGAAACTCCCAGCCCAATCCTCATAGGAATAATCAATCGGAAGGTTAACCAAAAACGTGAGTGTGAAAGGCGTGCCGACAAGTCCTCCTTGATTGGCCTGAAAACGAAGACGGTAAATCCCATCGGCGGCGAACGAAAAAACGTGCCTATTTTCTGATAAGGACATCGAGACATCTCCCGGACCAAACTGTTCGAGAAGAGATACGGTAATGGGCTCATTTCCTGGGAAGTGAATCTCATCGACTGAAGCCAATCCAACACGCCCCAACGACGCAGCAGTAGCATCCGCCAGACTCATTTCAAATTGCCTTTCTCTGGCAATCAATGCCACTTGGTCCGCAGCGTAGTCGACCTGTCGCTCCGAATCATAAATCCCGACGGAAGGAACTTCATTCGCCCCATCTCCAAGCCGCCACTGCCCTTCACCCGTTAGAAAGCCATCGTGAGGAACGACAAAATTCAGGAGCGCTTCAGATTGAGTCTGACTACCACCGAACTGTGGATTAAGTCGGCCTTCATTTCGGAAGCGAACTGAGTAAGTTCCAGGCTGAGTGAAGCCCCAGTTATAGTGGCTGTGACTCCCAGCAGGAACAGGAGTTAAAAGATCATCAGAGCTGATCCCATCGCTAGTATTGAAATGGAAAATCAAACGACCCAAGCCAGCCGTAGTCCACATCGCGAAATCTCCCCCACGCTCGGGTCCAGTTCCCGTTACTTCGACGAGGGAACTCTCAATACTTCCCAGCTGGCTGGGGCTATAAACACTCCCAACTTTTGCCTGAAAGAGCCCTTGTGAGTAAATCGCTCGCCAGCCTAGGAACAGCTCACCAGGCACGTTATTCTGTGAAAGAATCCACAAGGGTTCATTTGATGTTCCAAAATTCTCAGGAGCAGTTGAGGGAACAATCCGGGTCGATGGTGCCGCTAACAGACGAACGCTATCCAATGGGAGACGCTCAACGCCCTCGTTATCGGCAAAGCTGCCATCGAGATCATAACTCACCCAGGTCTTCCACCCCTCGTCAGCATCACCCTCAGCCAAAGCATAATCGATTTGATACTCGAAGTGGCCGAGCACAAGATCGACTGCTTGCCCCGAAATAGTCAGGCAAGGCAGAAACAAAAAAGGCAGCAAAAGTCTCATTTATTTGTAAAATTACATTAACGCAACTGACTTGCAAATTCAAAATGCAATTGACTTGCACTACTGTTCCTGTGAGCTGTTCTTGATGAAAGTCGCGGTGTTAATTTTTGCGATGGCTGTTCTGATCACTTTTGCTCAGGAGCCTAAAGGGTCTCTAGAGGAGACCAGTGCAGAAGAAAAAATACCGCCGACTGCTGAGGCTAACTTCACTGAAGAAGAGGTTATTTCGGAGGAAGTAGAAATTGATTCGGAGCTACCCCCACTCGAGCCTACTCTTGAAGAAGTTGATGATACGGAAGATCCCATCCCAGAAGAACTCGCTCTTATTGAAGACGATTTTCAACCTGAAGCACAGCCTATCATCGCTGAAGAAGATGAGATCGCTCCCTTAAATTTGGAGGAAGACCTAAGTCTGGAAGAGACTGAAATTGATACTCTCCCTCCTCTCATCTCCGATGATGAAACGGTCACCACAATTGATGCTCTCGCCCCTATCACGGTCCAAGCCTCCTCCACCTCAACTTCTGGTTCAGCTTTTCATGTCCTCCCCACTGAGACCATTCAAGGGGAAGAGCTGAGTCGCCTTGCTCAAGGGACTCTTGGCGACACTTTGGGCTGGCAGGTTGGAGTGAACGCTTCATCGTATGGTCAGGGTGCGAGCCGCCCAATCATTCGCGGCTTTGATGGCTACCGAGTCAAACTCCTACGGGATTCTGTTGGGACCATGGATGCTTCTGACATTAGCCCAGACCATGGGCTTCCCATCGAGCCCCTCTTACTAAGGAAGGTAGAAATTCTACGTGGACCAGCAGCCTTGATCTATGGAAATTCAGCCCTCGGCGGAGCTGTTAACTCTACCACTCGTGGCTTCGCTACCGAAATCCCAGACCGGACTTGGAGCGGAGCCTACGAATCCCGCTGGGACTCGACCTCGTCCGGCTGGACAAATGCTGCTTATCTCGATCTCGCTCTGGAAGACTTCGTTTTCAGTTTCACTGGCTCCTATCGTGATGTAGGAAACATTGGAATCTCGGGGAACGCTCGTACTTCGAGTTATGACAGGCTGGTAAGCCCCGTCGTCAATGATCCGACCAGCGGCACTACTGTTCCGATCGTGAATCCATCTGGAACACTTCCTAACAGCGCCCTCCAAAGTTCAAGTTACTCGCTCGGTCTCAGCTGGCTACCTGAAACACTTCCACTGGAGGCCAGCCTTGCATTCTCTCATTTCGAATCTGAGTATGGACTTCCATTTTTATTTGCGGGTGATGCAAATGACCTCTTCGGAGATACGTCATTAGACTTGGAACAAGATCGCCTCGATCTACGCTTGAAAGTCCGTCCTGAACAACCATGGCTGGAAGAAGCCACTCTTCACTTCGGTTATGGAGACTATCATCATACCGAACAATTCCGTGGCCGAGATAAAGATGCTGGCACAAATTTCGACGACACTCGTTTTGACCTGAAATCATGGGAAATACGTCTTGATCTCATTCATGAGCCCACCGAGTGGCTACGAGGCATCGCTGGCGTCCAGATTTGGTCACGAAGCTTGGAGCCCAGCTTTCTCGCGGCTGCCCCGAGATTAGATTCACGCTTCTTCCAAGACTTTGAGACCACAAACTTCGGAGCCTTCATTAAGGAAACTGCGACTCTTGGAGACTTCGAAGTGAATGCTGCGCTACGCTGGGAAACGCAGACGATCAAAGACCTCTCATCAGCAGCTTCTGGGTTTACCCGCGGAGCCGATGACACCAGCATCAGCGCCATTTTAGGAGGGAATTGGGAGAGTGAAACTCTGGAACACCTTGATCGTCTTAAGCTCAGCCTCAATGGATCATTCATTGAGCGAATCCCCACCGAAGTAGAGCGCTTCGCTTTTTGGAGAAATCCGGGCATTCAACGTTTCCTCGTCGGAGGAGACCTTGACGGCAGCCCTTTGGAAACTGAGCAAGCATTCTCAATCGATCTGGGCATCGAAGCTGATCTCGATAACTTCTCGCTCAAACTGAACAGCTTCTTCTATCACATCGATAATTTCATTTTTCTAGAAGATACTAGGTCCACTGAAAATATAGCAACATTCAAAGATCTTGATTCCGAATTCTACGGCATAGAGGCACAGCTAGACTGGGATCTCTACGATGACGAAGAAAGCGAGCTAACTCTGTCTCTCATGGGCGATTGGATTCGGGCTCGCGATCAGAATGCTAGTAACTCCCTGCCACGAATTCCACCACTACGCTTAGGAAGCAGACTTCATCTCAAGTACGACGACCTCGTGGCAGGCTTGGAAATCCGCCATGCGTTTTCAAAAAACACGCGTGATGTCGCCCCAGACGAATTACCCACTGACGGCTACACGGAGGTGAATATGGATTTAAGTTACGTCTTTGAACTCCAAAACGAAAATCGCCTTACCCTTTTCTTAAAAGCCCAAAACCTCCTCGACGAAGAGCGGAGACTGCATACCTCATTTTTAAAGGATGTTGCTCCTCTTTCTGGCCGCAATTTCACCCTCGGAGCCCGGCTAGAATTTTAAAAGCAGACCAACTCCGACCGAACAAACTCCGCGCTAACATATTGGTAGATAAAACATTAAATTCAATTACCAATATTTTCCTTGATCGCACACTACACGACAAAAAACACGGGTAGCGATTTAAGAACTACTGGAGCAGTTAGAGATAGCTGAAATACCAAAATCAGCTTTGACAATCGAGCGTCAATCTCACGCAAACGAGCGCCAGTCAGTCAGCCTATTTCCCTCCATCGTCAGGGCGCTAACCCAGTCAGCGCATGAAACTAAAGCTTACCCTACTGAGCCTCTGCTCCTCTCTCGTTCTCCACGCTTCTCCAGATCAATTTAGCCAGGATCGGGCCGCTATCCTCGGGATGGCGGGAGCCTTCGAAATCGAGTTCAACTTTGAAGAAACGATCTCACTCAGCCCAGGCTATGAGCTTAAAAAGCCCTATCAAGCTAAGGCCAGCGAGCTTGTGAAAGTAGTGGAAGACACCGGAAAGCGGATCGTCCTCCAACACCTTCTTATCGTCGATGACATGGGAGATCCTGAAGTCATCAAACACTGGGGCCAGATCTGGCAGTACGAAGATCCCCGCAGTTTAACCTTTGAAGGAAATAACACCTGGCTCCCTCAGAATCACTCCGCCGAAGAGACGAAAGGGAGCTGGACTCAGTTTGTCACTCAGATCGATGACAGCCCGCGCTACAAGGCTCAGGGACGATGGACTCATCATGGGAATCTCTCTACCTGGACCTCTGCCCCATCGACACGTCCACTCCCTCGACGCGACTACACGAAGCGCTCTGACTATGACCTTCTCGTCGTGACCAACCACCACTCGATCACACCAGATGGCTGGGTCCATCAACAGGATAACAAGAAGCTTGTGACCCGAAATGGTCAACACCACTTCCTCTGTGCCGAAGCGGGACTAAATCACTATCGTCGCATCACTGATGAGAAAAAACTCGCTCTCTTTGTTCCTGCGGAAGCCTATTGGAAAAAGACTCACCACTTCTGGAAAGATGTGCGTGTGGCGTGGGCTGAGATCATCGAAACTTCGGAGCAGCCTATTCGATATGAAAGACAAATCGAAGGAAAGCGCCTGATGTCTCGCATGCGTAACCTTGCCGATGAAGCCACGGCTGAGACCAAAATCGCCTCTCGTAAGATCCAAGATCTTCTCGCCCAGTATCTGCGATGAAGCGCCATCTCGTCCTCTCTCTGATACCCGTTCTCTGGGTATCGGGAGAGATTACCACCCTTGATGAGATTTTTGTCACAGCCACTACTCTCAAAGAGGAAGAAACGCCTGAAAAAGGAAGCCAAAGCATCCTCTCCGCAGCTAGCCTCCTAAAGCGTGGCGATGTCACACTTCCTGAGATCCTCCAGCGTGAACCTGGAGTTTCGGTGCCGCTAGATCTTGAAGGGACAGACGCTCTTGTCCCTTTTCTTCAAGGTGGGAGCCAGGGCGTTAATATCCGTGGCCTCCAGGGAGACCGGGTCGAACTCACCATCGATGGGATCGACCAGCCCGATGACTCTACCACCCGCACCTTTCTTGGGGCAGGCGGCCCGGGGAGAATCTATTTTGACCCCGCGGTCTTTGCTGACCTTCAGATCTTTAAATCCGGCTCTCCCGGCAGCGGCGCTCTCGCAGGCACGCTCGCTGGACAAACGGAGAGCCCCTTTAGTTTGCTGGGACCAGAACTCACGGGTTACAAATTTAAAAGCAACACGAGCTACGCTTCTCAAAATCGAAGTTGGAATGAACGCATCGCGGCAGCATGGGGAAATGGTGATTTTGCCAGCAGCATCGTCTACAGCTACCGCCACGGACATGAACTCACGAGCAACGGCTCACTCCCTACGAATCCCTCCGATACCGAAAGCCATGCCTTCGTATGGAAATCGGTTTGGCGACACGGTGCATGGACCCTAGAACCAACCTTCGATTACTTTCGCTCCACTGGATTTACCGATCTCCTCAGTAATGAGGGGATGACCCAGATTGGCACCGTCGAAGATGCGAGTAATGACGCGGAGCGAGAACGCTACCGACTGAGTCTCGACTTTAAAAATGAGACTCCTCACTTTCTTTACGATCAACTCTTAGGAAAGGTCTATTATCAGAATTCGACATCGAAGAATTTCAACATCCAAGACCTCATCGCCAACAATGGAGACCGGAGAGACCGCATCAATAAGCTCAACTATGATAATGAAATCTTGGGCTTAAATTTTGGCCTCGAAAA
>CALGMJ010000184.1 GCA_937958875.1 uncultured Verrucomicrobiales bacterium
CCTCAGCTGGGTATCAAGCGCCCGCAACGAAGCTTCTCCGGAACTTCAGATGCGGGTGTAGCTCAGTGGTAGAGCGCGACCTTGCCAAGGTCGATGTCGAGAGTTCGAATCTCTTCACCCGCTCCATTCTTTTTCAAGGGCTTACGAGAAATCGTAAGCCCTTAATTTTTATCCAATATAGCCTCAGGTCAGTTGAAGTGTGATCTGTTGGAGCTATTTACAGTGATACAACCCTATCAGGGCTAGTTTTCCAACCAATGAGAGGGATCTTGGGAGGCCCAAATGGTTAGATAGTTTACTGGACTTTCTTCTGCCCTGAAAACTTGCCAGACTACGATATGGCCGCACCGCAGACCCGCCCTACTTTGATCCAGCGTATTCGCGATCCAGAGGATGCGCAGGCGTGGGAGGAGTTTGTCGAAATCTATGCGCCAGTGATTTATCACTTTGCTCAATCGCGGGGGCTGCAGGCGGCAGATGCTTCTGACATCACTCAGGATGTCATGCGAAATGTCTCCCGGGCGATGGATCGTTTCGAGCAACGAGAGGGGGTGAAGTTCCGCTCCTGGCTCTATCAGATAGCGCGCAATGAGCTCAACAACCATGCTCGGAGGAAAAGCCGCCGTCCTCAGGAGGATGGGCGAACGACCTTGATGCTGGTGGCAGAAGGACAGCAAGATGACTCTGCGGAGGAAGAGCGCTGGGATCAGGAATACCGGAAGCAAATTTTTGAGTGGGCGACTGCGCAGGTTCAGCCGGAGTTCAATTCTCGGATCTGGGAAGCCTTTTGGCGTACCGCAGTGGAGGGGCAGGATGCTGAGTCTGTAGGGGCAGAGCTAGGGATGAGCCGGGCCTCGGTTTACGTGGCTCGTTCGCGTTGTCTCAAGCGTTTGCAGGAAAAGATCAGCAGTGCGGGAGATCAATGGGAACAAGAAATAATCAAGAATTCAGGTTAGATTTAGTCTTCCGCCGTGTTTCCAAGAGGTAGAGATCTCATGCCATCCATTCCCAGTGATCAAGAATTACAGTCCCTCATTGAAGGCACGCTGGGGAAGGACGAGCAGGCTCGTATCGAGGCACTTGTGGAGAAAAATCCAGACTGCATGAGGCGGCTGGATGAGATCACGGGCTATACGGAATTCCGAAAAAAGTATCTCAAAACTTCACCACCGCTGACCTCTCTGCCGAGCGAGTCGCTCGTCGATCTCATCGGGAAACTCAAAGCGGGAGATTTTTCACGCCCGACACCCGAGGAGGAGGCCTTTTCAATTCTAGATGTTCGCCCCACGGGTGAATCGCCGGGACAGTTGGGTGAGTTTGAGGTCACGGAAATGATTGCCTGCGGTGGCATGGGGCTCGTTTTTAAAGCACGTGATCCTAAGCTCGATCGAGAGGTGGCCATCAAGGCCTTACCGCCAAGGCTTGCAAAAGATTCCGAGGCCCGTATTCGCTTCCTGAAGGAGGCGCGCGCCGTCGCTGCGCTTGATCACCCGAATATCCTGCCGATTTATTCCGTCACGGATGCCTCGCAGTCTCCGTACTTTGTCATGCGGCTCGTCAATGGTCCCACTCTGGAAGAGTTGGTTTCGAGTGAAGGCGCGCTTTCGGAGTCACGCATGGCCCACATTGGTGCACAGGCCGCGCGTGCGCTGGAGGAAGCACATCGTCATGACATTATTCATAGAGATGTGAAGCCGGCCAATCTTCTCCTCGAAGGTGACCGTGTCTGGATGGCAGACTTCGGCATCGCTCATCAGGGAGAATGGCAGCATGAGATATCCGGGACTCCAGCCTTCGCCTCGCCGGAGCAGCTGGAGGGAGAGCTGCCCACGGTGCAGTCAGATCTTTATAGTCTGGGTGCGACGCTGCGCTTTGCCAGTCGCTCTCCTCGCCGTCGCTTAGGACCTGTCATTCGTTCCTTGATGCAGGAAGATCCAGTCCGTCGTCCAAGCACTGCGCTTGAAGTAGAGCAGATGTTGAATCGTAGCATCGGCATAAGATGGTGGAGGCTATCTCTCCTTGGGCTAGCCGTGTTTCTTCTACTGGGTTTTGTGTTTTCCAATGAGATCAACCGCACCATGGGCCTGCGTTATGTGATCGAGGGAAACTTGATTGCTCATCGGTCCCTCCGATCTGCCATCGAAGCAGCGGAAAATGGTGACACCATTTTAGTTCCCGGAGTTGATCTCATCTTTATCGATCAACTTCAGATTCCTTTCGGAAAGGAACTCACTCTCAAGGCTCAAGATTCTGAATCTAGGCCTGTGCTCACTACCGGAGCTTCAGGCACGGCCGGTCTCATTAGTCACAGTCCGCTTCATCTCATGGGCTTAGATTTTCGGCTGAATCCACAGTTCAATGGTGATGGTATTCTGATCCTCCATCATTCCACCACCATTGAGGATTGCCATTTCCATTCACGTTATCAGCGGGACCGAAAGCGGTCCAATGTTAGGCCGCGCAATATCGAGCAGGTGGGTGCCGGTCATTTACTGATCAAAAACTCTACCTTTGATCTGCAGAATTCCAATGCGGTCACCATCCGAAAGACGAGTGCAGAGGATGCTGGTATCGATCTCACCTTCGAAGACTGTGAAATTCAGAGCACCTACGCAGTTCATCTTTTGAGTTACCAATCGCCGCACGAAAAAATCCAGATCTCCATGTGCGACTCAACCTTTGCAGGGGCGAATTTCCTACAAACTATCAAGGGTGAATATCATTCCCATATTGAAGTCACCGCCACACGCTCAGACATCCAAACCCGGGATTCACTGGTCTGGTTCCGCACTGATGATACGGAAGGGGTTTTAGAGCATTTCCGTTGGGTCGATAGCGAGTGTAGCTACTCTCCTCGGAAAGATCGGGTTAATGTCGGAGAAGTTAATCGCTTGAAGGATGCTTTTCTTCTTCGCCGGATAAGCGCCTTCGGGCAAGCGCCTCCTGTTAGAAAAAAAGGTCACATCCGTATTGTATCCACCGGGAAAGAATTTACCGACCTCGCGGAAGCGGTGGTCTCTGCTCCTGCTGGATCGACTCTTCTTTTAGGCGGAGTTTTTTCCTCCCCTGTCGAGCTTCTCACTCCCCGGGGAAAGGAGCTGCACTTCCACGCCGCGCCTGGGGAATCGCCCCTTATCGAGACCACTCATCAGAGCGATCACGCGCTCTTCATCCGAGGGGTTTCCACGGTGCAAGGGATCACCTTCCGCCGTTATGGTGGGAATGAGACGACGCGCCCCATTCTTGGTTTTTCCTCCGCAGATAGCGAAGTTACAGACTGTCGCTTCGAAGTTCTCGCCGATGTCTCCGCGGTTACCGGAGGGCATGGCGTTGGATTTAGCAATGTCCCGCATGGAATCGTGCGGCGGTGCTTCTTTAACATGCCTGCGTCTCACGCCTTCTTCCTCGCACAGAGTAAGCCTCTGGGGCGCTCGGATCGCGTCACGCTGGAGGACTGCATTTTTCACACCGATACCGTTCTCGTGAATCACCGTCAGGAGGAGCGTTGTCAGACTGCGATTTCTCTGAAGCGATGTGTTGTCCTCGGTGAGCGACTCTTCTCTGTGTCGCCACGTGCTCGATTTCGTTCCGCAGAGTTTCATGTCTACGATTGCTTATTCGACCTTCATGAACCTTTCTTCGTCATCCCTGATCTCGCTCTTGCTGTTTTCAAAAAGAAATTCTGCTGGACTGGTATGAAGAATCATTACTCCACCGCGCCGTGGAATCATGAGACCGTGGCTCCGATCTCCGAGGAACATGCCACCATAGGTCCGATCACCTCTGACATGCTCAAGGCCGCGCTCCCTGTTCCGGTGGAGGAGCCGATCCTGCGTTCATTCCTGGATCACTTAAAAAAATGATCTCATGCTTTTTTGTTCAGATAACTCGTTAGATGATCTTTGAACTGGGTTTTACAGAGTATGAGAGCTCTTCTTCTCCTGCTCATAGGCTGTGGCCTAGTCCTCGCCGACAGCACCATCGATCCCGCTGCCAAGCACGCCTACTCCGCCAATCTCGGCTGGTTCAATGCGAGGCCCGATCCTGATGGAATCGTCGTCAATGACGCTATCCTCACCGGAAAAGCCTACGGCGCGAATTTTGGCTGGATCGACTTCGGCGGCGGAAACATCAGCAGCAACGGCAAATACCGGAACACCTCTGCCACCAACTTCGGCATCAATCGCGACAACGCCGGAAACCTCTCCGGCTTCGCCTACGGAGCCAACATCGGATGGATCAACTTCAGCTGGTCCAACTCCATCAACCCGGACAGGCCACGCATCGATCTCACCACCGGCGCCTTCACCGGCTATGCCTACAGCGCCAACTGCGGGTGGATCAATCTGACCGCCCTCGTCACCAGCACCATCCTCCCTCTCGATACCGATGGCGACGGTATCGATGATTCCTGGGAACGTGCGAACTTCAGCGGAAACCTCACCACTGCATCCACCAGCAGTGATGCCGATGCCGATGGCCAGAGTGACCTCGCGGAATATCTCGCTAACACCGATCCCAACGACTTCGTCTCAAGATTCAAAGTCACATCACAGAGCTACAACACATCGCTCTCCAAGGTCAGTCTGGAGTTCACCACCGCTCCCGGACGTTTCTACCGCTTCGAGCACAGCCCCGATCTCATCAACTGGACCGTCCTTCCTCTCATGGGTCCCTTCACCAGCGGGACCTTCGCTGAAAGCTTCACCATTCCCATCGGAAATGCCCGCTTTCACCGCCTCCAAGTCATCAAACCTCTTCAGTAAAAAACCATGAAAACATACCTCATTAGCTTCCTCCTCGCGCCCACCCTCATGGCCCAGGGTCCGCTCACTCCTCCGGGTGCGCCCGCCCCCACCATGAAGACTCTCACCCAGGTCGAACCGCGAACCGATCTCGCCACCGTTCCGGGTCTCCCCAGCGTGACCCACTTAATCACCGAGCCCGGTTCCTACTATCTCAGTTCCAACATCTCTTCAGAGGTCCTCAATGCTGTCGAAATCCGGTCCAGCGGAGTCACCCTCGATCTCAATGGTTTCAACATCTCCAGACCTCTCACCGCAGATCAGGCAGGAACAGCTATTCTCATCACCGGCACACGTTTGACGAATATCGTCATTAAAAACGGAAACATCTTCGGAGGCGGATCTCTCGATCTGAACTCCAGCGGCGCTCTCATCGTTGGAGCTAAATTTATCGATGGCATCAGAGTGAACACGGGGACCGTGTTGGAGAACTGCCGTATTCAGCATGTCCATCTCTCTGGAGTTGATCGTGACGGTATCTTTCTCGGAAACGGAACAACAAGTGTGGTCGAGCATTGTTCGGTTGACCGTGCGGGCCTAGGCGGCATCCGGGGTGGGGAAATCCTCCACTGCACCGCTCTCAACTGCGGAGGTGTTGCAATCAGGGCTGCCGGAAATGTCACCTCCTCTCGCGGAGAATCCTTGCTCGGAGCTGCGGTTTCAGGAGAAGGGATTTTCTCCTCCGGAAATGTCACCAATAGCATCGGCATCTCAGCAACCAAGAGTGGCATCAATGTTGGAGGAAATGCCATCAACTCTTCCGGAATCAGTTCTGGAGGCACCGGAAACGGCATCAGAGCTGCGTCGGCAGACAACTGCCTCGGCATTTCAGTAGGAGGGAATGGCATCTTCGCAACACAGATCACCAACTCAACAGGTCGATCAAATTCGGATAGCTCCTTTGCCGACGGAATCCGCGGAACCAATGTCACAAGCTCTCTTGGCACTGCGGTAGCAGGCAACGGGATCCGCTGCAGCGATGGAATGGTCACCAATTCAAAAGGAACTTCTGTGTCAGGAGACGGCATTAACGCGGACATCATCACTCACAGCCGTGGTGAAAACGCCAGCGGAACCAGCGCCTTCGGCCTCCGCGCGACCATCGCCAACAGCTGCACCGCCAGCGGCGGTGTCTCCATCGTCAACCGCTACAACATGCCCTAGGGACACCTTCAAACATCACTATCTCTCATGAAAACATACCTCATCAGCTTCTTCCTCATCCCCACCCTCATGGCCCAGGGTCCGCTCACTCCTCCAGCAGGTCCGGCACCCACTATGAAGACCCTCACCCAGGTCGAACCGCGCACTGACATTGCCACCGTTCCTGGTGACGCCAACACCACTCACCTGATCACCGAATCCGGATCATACTATCTCAGCTCTAATATTTCCTCAGAGGCCGAAACCGTGATCAAAATCCAGGCCAGTGCAGTGACCCTCGACCTTAATGGATTCACCATCAGCCGACCCGGCACTGGTGACGCTCTCGGAACAGCTATTCTCCTCTCCAACGTCAATGGGAGTTTGACTAATGTCATTATCCAAAACGGCAACATCTTTGGAGGTGGCCTATTCGACCTCAGCCCAGGGCCCGATGGTGATCCGGTGACTGGAGCCAGATTCATCGACGGAATCAGCCCAGGAGACACCAGCCTCAGCGGCTGCCGCGTCCGACAAATGCATGTCACCGGATGCGATCAGGATGGTATCGATCTCAGTCTAGAAATCTCAAATGTCGTCGAATACTGCACCGTGAGGCGAGTGGGAGGAGCTGGCATCCGTAGCGCCGATGTTTCCTCATGTAATGCCTACACTTGCGGTGGCACTGGCATCAGCGCGAGTAAAAACGTGACAGGCTCATGGGGAGGCTCTTTCTTCGATGGTCACGGGATTTCAGCCGCTAATATCACGAACTGCTTGGGTCGCTCCAGATCCAAGAGCGGAATCCTTTGCTCCAATCAAGTCATGAACTCCACCGGCCAATCTTCTGGAACAGGCTCCGAGGCCCACGGAATCAGTGCAACTGGAAACGTCATGAACTCCACTGGGAGATCCCGCGGAACAGGTGCTGCCGGCATCAACACAGACGGCAATGTCACCAACTCCCACGGCAACGCCACTGGAGTCAGCGCGATAGGCATTCTCTCAAAAGGCAATATCACCAACTCCACCGGAACCTCTATCCAATTCCATGGAATCTCCGCCAGTCAGTCTGTCAGTCATTCCCATGGCCACTCAAAAGGCAACGGTCGTGGCATCCTAGCCTCCACTGTCGATAACTGCACTGGAGTCTCAGAAGGAGGAATCGGAATTGAGGCGGACCAGGTGAGTAACTCGACCGGAAAATCAAAGGAAGATACCTCTAGTAGCGCTGGAATAAGCTCCACCAATGTCACAAACTCCTTGGGAATCGCTGTCGCAGGCATCGGCATCTTTACCGACCATGGAACTGTGACTAACTCAAAAGGAACCTCCGAAACAGGAGATGGCATCATCGCAAACATTATCACTCACAGTAGAGGGGAGAATGCGAGCGGAAGCAATGTCGGCCTCCGCGCGACCATCGCCATCGGATGCACCGCCAGCGGCGGAGTCTCCATCGTCAATCGCTACAACATGCCGTAACTTCCTTGTGCGGAGATTGCTTTAGGAAGCTGGAAATGACTCGCGATAGGCAGGGGGCTCAATCTTCTTTGTGTGATTGTCTTTCTCGCAGATGGATAACGCCCTCGGTGACCTTCACTCATGGAGTGAAATTGGTAGGTTGGACGAAGAGGTGGGGAAATAATTAAAAATATCCGGTTAAACTATCTCGATTCCGGGTTTTTCATAGTATGAAGAAGATACTTCTGCTTATACCACTATTGCTCACAAACGCTCTGGCTCTTCCTGATCTCAGCGATGCTGGAGCTTCCTGGCAAACCCTCCCTGAGAATTACGCCGAGCGCGGGACGAATTTTAGCTTCACCACCGCGATCGATAATAAGGGTAATCAAGATGCCACGGATGTGAAGGTCCGTTTCTTTCTTTCCAAAGATCAGATTGCAGGAGATCCCGAGGATCAGCTCGTAGGAACTGTCTCAGTCCCTTCCATTAAGAGCGAGGATCGCGCCATCGTGAATGCCAATCTTTCCATGCCAAGACTCTCACAGCAGGAAGGTCCTTACTGGCTCGTGTGGACCTTCGCGATTGAGAAGGATGAAAATGATTCTGACAACAACGGTATCCATCTTGCGAGTCAGATGAATACCAATTCGCTCATCTCGGAATTCGATCTGCATGGCGGAAATGTCACCTTTAACAGCGTCAGCACTTCCACTCCCCGTGCCGGGACCACCTTTACCGTGAGCCATAACGTCTGTAATGACGGACCAGGTGCATCAACTGGATATGCCGTGCGCTATTTCCTGAGCGAAAATGATACCCTCGGTGACAACGACAATATTCTCCTCGGGGAATTCGCCCATCCTTCTATCGCGGCTCCAGTCCGAGGAGGAGCCTGTGTGAACATCAGTCACCAACTCTTCATCCCCGAGGATGTCGTGATGCAGCGCTACTATCTCGCATATCGCATCGTGGCAACTCACGATCAAGATCAGCTGAATAACAGGGTCGTCTTTGCTGATCAACTTTCCGTCCGGGTGGCGAATGGTCCCGATCTCACGGACGCGGGCTCTTCCTACTGGGCTCTCCCTCCAGGTCTCCCGGGATCTGGTATCTCTTCTGTCCTCGGTGGTGAGTCTTTCGAGATTGAGGCGAGGGTAAGAAATACCGGGAACCAGGATTCCGGAGACTTCACCATCTCATTTTATGCTTCGAAGGACAACGTCCTGGGAGATTCTGACGATATTTCCCTGGGATCACGAAGCTATGGAAACGTGGGCCGTCTTGCTGGTACCCTGGATATTAATCCAACCCTCCCCAGCAAGAATCTCGTGCCAGATGAACTCTACTTCATCGGCTGGACCATCAACTCTGCCAGCGATGTCGATACCTCGAACAATTCCGCCTTGATGAATTCGCCAATCTTTATCCGCGAGTTCTCTCGCCTGGAGTTTGTGGATGACTGGACAGCCGGTGGGAATCCAACCACTCACAATGACTCATGTGTCATCTTTCGCGGATCGATGCGCAATACCGGGAACGTTCCGGTGGAGGCAGGTCGTTTGGAGGTGACCTTGAAGTCGGAAGGTTTTTTTGGGGCTGAACTTGTCGGTTCGTGCAGTCGCGATGTAGAGATTCCACCTGATGGGCAAGCTCATCCCGTTGCCTTTGTGATTGAGCGCAGGTATATCGGTGATTTGATCAGCGGATCCTATACTGGAACAATTAGGGCTCTCGGAGAAGAGCGTGAAATTGACACAACGGAAATCACCAATCTTCTTGAGGTGATTCGTAAAGGTCATCCTGATCTTCAGATAGAGCTGTCGCGCAATGGTAATGAAGTTTTGAATCCCAACGGGGTTCTCAGCCTCGATCTAACAGCTCGTAACATAGGCTCGGAAAATTCTCCCGCCACCACGGTTCAGATCTTCCTCAATGAAGCTCCGGTGGGTGCCCCTTTTAGTGTTCCTGCACTTGAAAAACGCGACCGTGACGGCTCCTACACCGTCACGGTGTCTCTGCCGCTTCAGAATGCTGTCCCCGTGGGGCGCTACGAGATCATGGCAGTCATCGATCCGGAGAATTCTATTCAGGAAAATAGTGAGTGCAATAATACTAACCGCAATGTTTACAATGATCCTGATGTCGGCTTCGGAAGAGATCCCGATTTTTTTCGAGAAGAAGTGACGATCGCTCTCTTGCCTGATCTACGTGAAAGTATCCCGGCTCAGGAAATTCCCAACGCCGTCTTTCCTGGCGAAGCCTTTCCGCTGAACATGCGTGTGATTAACTTTGGCTTTGGAAATGCCTCCTCCTTTAAGGTGCGTTTCCTCCTGTCTGACGATGATGAAATTGTTCCCGGTGAGGACAGTTGGCTGCGGGACATCACCGTGAATCGGCTTGATCAGCTGAGTAACATAGACCTCGGTGGCGAGTTCCGCTGGTTCTTTGATACAATCCCGGAAGGCGACTACTACATTGGCTGGATCATCGATGTCGATGATGACATCCATGAAGAAGACGAGACCAATAACATCGGACACACTGAGTATCCCATTCGTGTGGGATCTGGGATCAATTTAGAGCCAGGAAACATTCCCTTCGCGCTCTCAAGTGAGGTTGTAGAGGTGGGTGATCCTGTCTCCTTGACGGGTTCATGGGTGAACTCCGGAAACATCGCTTCTTCGGGTTTTCGATACAAAGTCAATCTCAGGCG
>CALGMJ010000185.1 GCA_937958875.1 uncultured Verrucomicrobiales bacterium
TTCGGGTTCCTGCTGGTCTCTCGAAAATCTGGCCGCGTTGTCGATGCTAAGAGAATGCTCGATTCACTGATCACCTCCGCCTTGCCAGATTTCCGATATCCTTCGCACTTACCTGAAATCTTAGTCCTGACAAAGCACTAGCCTTCGTTATTTCCCAGGAAGATAGCGGTAGTGGCCGATGGTGCTGAAATCGAGAAGGCTATCTGCCCATTCAGGGCCGTTTCCAATATTGTGCACAACCCATTTTTCATCCTGCCGAGTTCCTGGCCCTGGGACCACAATCCCAATATGCGGACTTCCATCGACTAAGCGCCAGACTACTAAGTCACCAAAAGCATAGTCTGCCCGATTTTTACTCACTGGAAGATCTTCCCCACTCCGGGTGAAGAAGCGCTGAAGATTCGGCACTCTCCGGTGGTCGATATTCTTATCCGGTTCCTTATTATCGTAGAGCTGAGGATAATTCCGAAAATTCGAGGAAATATCTTCGTGAATCAGCTGCTGAAGGTCCGTCCCTAGGGCACGATAACTACGGATGACAACATCTACATCCTTTCCCCGGTCTGCCGGAATATCCCCCATCGGAAAATCGATGTGGTAGTAGGCGCTGTCATGCTGAATTTTAGATAGGGTCCGTCGCAGGGCCTCGGCTGCAATCTTTGATCCAAGATCATCGCGCTGCGTTAAAGCAGAAATCGCTTCACTGACATTACTATCAGAAGCCTCAGAGGCTTTTGCATTCTCAAAAAATGGGGTGATAAACATCCACCCAGTCACCAGGGCAATCCCCAACAGAAGCCACCCGCCAAGAGAGCTGCGGCGCCTTTTTTTCTGCGGTGCCGCTCCGATATATTCGATCGGGATGTGGTTCATTGTTTTGGAACTCTTTTAGATTGCCTAAATTTTTACATATGGCGAGTCTTTTCCTTTCTTACAAAAAAATAGTCCTCACGAAACATTCCAAAAAACCAACGAATGAAGCAAATTTCGGCCACTTTTTCTCCTGATCTCGATGAAAAAAAAATCTTTGAGACCCTGGAAAAACGTGCCCAGATCCTCGCCACCGACTGGAATGGAGGAAGATCTGCTCATCCACCTTTCTTTGATCTGCAGATGGATCAAAATCATTTTTACTTTGTAGCAGGGCGAAATACACAACCCATCACTCACCCAGAAGCGACTCTCGGTCGTTATCAAGAGGAACTCTGGAAGTATGAAGTCGCGGAATTTTTTCTTTCAGACCCAGAAAACGGCACTTACCTGGAATTTAACCTTTCTCCAGAAGGAGCCTGGTGGTCCTGCAGGTTCGAAGCACCCCGCCAACCGCTAGCGCTAGAACCACAAGCGCTGGAGGGCATCGAAACTTTTTCTCGTCAGCAGGATAATCAATGGGCCGCCATGGCTAAAATCCCTCTTGCTCAGCTAGGAAAGATCCCACAACAACGTCTCAACGTCTGCTTTATCACCAATCATCGGGAACAAAAATTCTACACTGCGGCCCCTCCGCAAACCGAAGCTCCAGACTTCCATCAACCACATCACTTTCTGCCAATAAAAATCATTCCATCGGTAGGATGATGTCTTTGATCTTCGCAGACCGCTTCGAAGTCGCTATGAACCTGCCCCATGCCGGAAACGCCTGAGGCTAACCCAACTCCTGACCACCCTCCTCTTAAACTCACAGGGTCGTATCTCGCTGTCGCTTCCCCGACTCAAATCGCTGAAGCCTGCTTTTCAGTACCTGCGATTCGTGCGATTCGAAACTCCTGGCCTCAGGGGACCATCGTTGTCTTTTCGCCGGAACACATTGCGCCTCTCTGGGAAACAGTCCCGGAGATCGACCAAGTAATCACCTACAGTGATTCCGCCTCACATCGAAAGATTTCCAATATCATCAAATCAAGCGATATCCCCTTCGATTGTGCAATCGTCTGGGAGGAAAGCCCTGCCTCCATGGCCTTCGCTAAAATACAGATCGCCCAACGTCTGGGACCGGATCTTCCAGAAATCAATAAATGGACAACGGAACCGATCCAGGTAGTGGAGGAAATCGGCCCCATTAAGCACCGTGTTCGCTACTATCTCCTCTTTGTAGAAAAACTCGGAGCTGCTGCCTTCATCTCAGAAAATTTTCAAACTCCACCTCGCCCGGAACAACCAGAAATGCCGCGCGTCGTCCTGATTCCCGGCTCTGATTTCGGTACTTCTGCAATGTGGCCTATTGAACGCTTCGCCGTTATTGCTCAGGCCGTGATCGATAATGGCACCCATGATCTTTACATCCTCGCAACGGGAAGGGGTGATCGCGCTTACAAATTAAGCAACATGCTAAAGGGACGGTTCAAGGTGTTCGAAGAGGATCTCACCGATACCATTGAACTGCTCAGCACCTCAGAAGCCTTGATCGGGAATGATAGCTCGCTGCCTCACATTGCCGCTCACGTAGGAACTCAGTGTGTCGTCATTTTTGGGCCAAATGAACCTGAATGGAAACGACCACTAGGGAAGAAGCACCGCGCCATTCGCGAGCAAGTGCCTTGTAGTCCTTGCCTCCTGGATAAATGTCCACTCGACCACCGTTGTATGGAAGAGATCACCGTTGAGAGGGTTCTTGCAGCACTTGAGACGGAGTAAGACTCTGCTCCACCTGAGCGATCGCTTCCTCCCCATCTACGAAATAGTCATCCTGAATACCATAGGCACTCACAAGCTGAAAAGACCCACTCTTCAACGCTTGTCCAATCAGCTCCTCCGCAGGAAGGCATAGCCGCCCACTCTGACTCACGAGATCAAAACCAATTGGCTCTCTTCCGTGATAAGTACGATATACGACTTCGGTACAGACCAGACGATCTGATCGCGTAAAATCAAAGGCAAAATCATAGAGTTTACCCTCGTGACTCAAAGCTGCAGTTAAAGCCTCTTTGATCTCCCGCTCTTCCAACTGCGGGCGAAGAACAAGAAAAGCATCCACCTCCAGAGTTTCTCGAAGTGGCCTCACCTTAACGCCATCCTTTTTTGCCTCCAAAAACCAGCCTTCGCCTAAATAGAGCGCCGCGTGAGGCCAGAACCCCGGGAGGAAAAGATTACTCATGGCGTCATCATGCCTTGTCACGATGACATCCCCAGCGGCCAAACGCCGCTGAGCCTCTACTTTAGCCACTTCTGAGACTCTCTTCCCCTGTTCAAGCCCACCCTTTTTCACAAAAGGCTGCCTCATTTCAGCAATGGCACATCCTCCTAACCGGAAGATAAAAAACATGACCTGTCCGTAGCCCGAGCGATGCCTACGACAAAAAGAATACCACCGATACGCGAAACGCCTCCTCCACATCAGACGTCTCTTCGTTTCAAAGAAAGGCTCCTCTTCTCTCAGCCATTCCCCTACCAAGCTTAACCCTGCCTGAGAAAGGCTTTCCTGAATCTCAGCCCGATGTTCTTCGTAAAACATCACACTTTCACGATACTGCCACATCCAGCGAATAGAAGTCACGCTACGGTAAACTCGAGTGTAGCTTTTCCACTCTAATCCATATCGGATTTCGGCTTCATCTAATTTCTTTCGTACTACAGGACGGTCTTTCGCCAGCCCGATGACAAAGCTAGCACTGCGCCGGAGAATAGCAGCACTGCAGAAAGCGACCCCAAACACCTCATAGCGTTCCTGATTTTTAAGAAGCGGCTTCAAAGCTAGAACCACCTGCCAAAGACTGGTCCGAATCGCTAGGTATGAAGCATACACCTGACGCAAGTGCTCATCCTCATAAGGATGAAAATAACCTCGCGCCTGTGCCGCCTCTACCTGCTCTAGTAGATCTGCCAAATCTTCCTTCCGAGGTAAGGCAGGAACGGCTGCTCGCAGGGTCCGAAAAGCAACTTCAAGAGGATCATCTTCTAACTCCGTCATCACGTCCCTCAGTCATGCGTCATTCCCGACCATAGTCCCATCAGAAATTATCACCGACCTATTTCTAACAGAAAACATTTCCCTCATTTTTGAATTCCTCCGGATCAACATACAATCCATAGAGCCGTCAATCCCTTTAACGACGGGAAACACAACGTTATTTTAGCTTTACAAAATAACACTCAAACAGAGAATGCTTCTGCCATGAATAAAGGAGAACTCATTGAAGCAGTCCAGAAAGCACTCGGAAAAGAAGCCACTAAGCGTTCCGCAGAAGATGCTGTTGCAGCCGTTCTTGACTCGATCGCCACTGGCGTGAAGAAGGACAAGAAGGTTCAGATCATCGGTTTCGGAACCTTCGAGGTGAAAAAGCGTGCTGCGCGTATGGGTCGTAACCCTAAGACTGGAGAAGCAATGAAGATTGCCGCTTCTAAGTCTGTTGGCTTCAAGCCTTCCTCTACTCTTAAGAAGTCTCTCTAATTGATAAACCACTATCAATTAAGGATTTAGAACCTTCACAACCCGGTCACTTTTCGAAGTGACTGGGTTTTTTTGTCCTCTCATCTCCACTATAACCGAGGCCGCTTAGGATCGACTGGTGGTTGCCAGGCTGGTGCAGCCTGGAGCTTCACTTTGCGTTTATAGACTCGATGACGAGTGGCAATGTAGAGCGTATCCTGAAAAAGTCGGCAGTAATTCACACGATCGTCTTCATAGGCAGGGCGTGGCAAAACCAGCTGAACTCGCCCAGGTTGATCGAAAATTTGTAAGCCCGCTTCAGTCCCCACCAAAAGCAGTCCAGAAGCCGACGTGCACTGCCCATCGAGCCCTGGAATCTGCCCATCAGTCGGCGCTTGCGCATAAAAATACGGCTGTTTATTCGAAAGTTTTCCCGTTTTTTCGTCGATGGTGAAGGCATAAATCTGCCGTGTGTGGAACTGACAGACAAAGAGTTGAGTTTGATCAGCGCTAAGCCCGAGACCATTGAGACGGTCCAAATGCGCCACCTCGCTACGCTTTCCAGTAGCCAGATTAACATGATAGACCTTGCGATTTCTCGGTGCCGAAAAGTAGAGATGCCCAGAGTTTGAAACTACGATATCATTTGAACCCGCTGGTCCTTCGGCAATCAGCTGATGTTTACCGGTAGCGAGATCTATTGCTCGAATTTCTTTTTGAGAAGCCGTGTAGAGGGTCTTGCCGTCTGGCCCAAGAGCGATGCCATTTGCCTTATTCGTATCCTTAACTACGAGATATTCCGTACCATCTGGGCTAACTCGAAAAAGTTCACTATCAGGCACATCAGTAATGTAGAGAGTTCCATCTGTAGTAATGGCTAACCCCTCAGACCAATTATGGCCCTCACTCACCAACTGCCAATCCTCTCCAGGAATGAGATACTCAGCCGCCCGCGAGCGGCATTTCTCTAAGTGGGTTTGCACCGGGACTTTTCCATGGTCTTTCCAGAGCCAGCGCAGGGCTTCCTTGAGCACCGCGTTCCCCCCTTTACGATTATGCCCTCCATCGTCCCAGCGATGAGTCTGCTCATAGCCCGAAAATTCGAGCGCCCGCTGCATGGTCTGGTTAGCCATCCACCAATCACCGCCATAGATATTGAGATCATTCGATCCTCCTTGAAGAAAAATTCGTAGAGGTTTCGGCTCAGTCTGACGAATCAAAGTCGGGTAATCATTGCCACCCCGAAGCCCTACGTAAGTGCCAATCATCGAATAAACACGGCGGAAATGATCTGGCCGCTCCCAGGCCACAGTGAAAGCTGCGATAGCTCCAGAGGAAGCACCACAGATCCCCCGATCATCTGGGTTTTCTGAAAGATTTAAATCCAAACTTGGAATGAGCTCCTCGATTAGAAAATTCGCATAATTTGGCCCCATACTATCGTATTCGTACGAGCGGTTAAAGCGAGGCTGAGCCCCCTCCCGAGTGGCAGGCACCACTCCTGGGTTTACGAAAAGTCCGACGGTCATCGGCATTTCTCCTGCTTGAATAAGAGCCTCAAAAACCTCTGGCACATATCCCTCCGTACCCGGCTTTCTTAGAAAACTCCCGCCATCCTGAAAAACCATGAGGCAGGCCGACTTCTCGGGATCATATCCATCTGGAAGGTAAATCCAGTAGTCGCGCTGGGTGCCGGGGAAGATTTTAGAATCCCTAAATTGATGCTTTGTCAGAGTGCCAGCAAAGAGTGGGATCGCACAGAGTAGAAATAAGATGAAAGGCATAAGCTAGATACAAGCAAGCGAACATCAAACTAGTGCTCCGTCAAACCTAAGATTTCGGGTTCCTGCTGGTCTCTCGAAAATCTGGCCGCGTTGTCGATGCTAAGAGAATGCTCGATTCACTGATCATCTCCGCCTTGCCAGATTTCCG
>CALGMJ010000186.1 GCA_937958875.1 uncultured Verrucomicrobiales bacterium
GAAACCTGAGGTATTAGCGGAAGAAAACCACTGATTACCCAGATTTCACTGATTTTCTTAGACTCTGCAATATAGGCATCAGTGAAATCTGGGTAATCAGTGGTTTTTAAAACGATTTTCCAAGTAATGGCGATCACTCTAGCAAGATTTTAGTCTGGATGCCCCCCTTGTGTAGGAGCCCTGCGCGGAGAGTGAGATTTCTGGTCTCGACTTGGAGGGAAACGAGGAGAATTCTAGCATAAGTGATTGTCGGAGAAAAGAACGTGGGGCAAAGGGTGTTTAGATACCCGGTTGTTTGGATCGTATTGGCGAGCGCTTTCGCCCATCTTTGGTGTTTAAATTCGGTCTTTTTTCTCGATGATATTCCTCACATCCGAGACAATGCTTATCTTCACGAAGGAGATTGGTGGCGCGTTCCGGTATTTCTGAGATGGACGTATTTCAGTTATTGGATTCAGACGAAGCTATGGGGATTTTCGACGGTTGGGTTTCATTGCGTTAATTGGGGACTGCATACCGCGGTGGCATGTGCGCTGTATGGCTTTGCAAAGCAGGCCTTGCGGGATGAATCTGGGGCAGCGGTGCCGTTGATTGGGGCTCTTCTTTTCGTGGTGCACCCTTTAGGGAGTGAGATTCCAAATTACGCCCGAACTCAGGATATCGCGTGGGTGACTTTATTTTCGATTCTTGGTGTCTGGAGTTTAGTGAGGATTAGCCGTGAATTTTCCTGGTCGGGGTTGTTTTTTCTCGGGCTGATGTTGGCTGGGGCGTCGCTGTCAAAAGGTCCCGGTTTTTTTCATGCCGTGATGATGATTGGAGGATGCGCTATCGTTTATCTTCCGTGGCGCCGATTGTTGGTTCGGGTAACGAAGAAGAAGTGGGTGGTTTTTGGTGTTTTTTTAGTGATCTTGTTGGGATGGATGGGCACAGGTGGGATGGAGTGGTATGGGATGAGGCACTGGGGGTCACAGGAATTGTATTGGCATGGGGTGACGCTGTGCCGGGTGTTCTGGCGTTTTGTAGCACTTTTCTTTTACCCAACAGGATTTTCCGCTGATCATTTTATTGCTGGGACCATTTCTTGGGATGACCCGGCTGCGATTCCCTCAGTGATAGGGCTCGGATGCTGGGTGATCGTAGCGGGCGGCTTGATAGTTTTTAGGAAAACTCGATTTTTAGGGATGTGTCTCATGCTTTTTTCGGGAGCCATCGTCCTGAGAATGCTTTTTTTGATTAATGAGTTTATGCCTGAATATCGGATCTATCCTGGCTTGCCATGGCTAGCGCTAGCGGTGGGCTGGATGATCAATGGGGGGCTACAGAAACTGAGAACTCCTGCGTGGCAAAGGGGTGCTTCGGTGGTTTTGACGGTGGGCGTAGTTGTTATAGCGGGGCTTTCGATGAGGAGGGCTTTTGTGTGGCACGATCTGGAAGACTTGAGTCAAGAGGTGCTCCATCAATATCCGGCGAAAGGACGAGCCCTCTGGATGCTGCAGCGTGCAGATATTGAGAAGGGGAATTGGCAAGCGGTTCTCGATCGTCATGTTGAATTCGAACAGGTGGAAAGAGCCTTTTTCGAAGAATCTCAAAAGGGAGTGCCCGGGAGAGAGCTTTCGGGTGGGCATCTGATGTTAGCTCAATTTGCCTGTCTCGGATATTATGCCGAGGCTCTTGCTGCGACTGGGAAGGGGCAAATGGCAGAGCAAGTGATTGACGCTCTTCTAAAGGCTGTAGACGGACCAGGTATCCCGCAGGCGAATCAGAAAAATCTCAAACTTCTTGTTCAGCGAGCGCAAGCGCGAGTTTTAGAGAGAGGTGGAAAGTTACTGGCAGCACTGCAAATTTTAGAGAGGCTACCCAAACGTGATCAATCATTTATCGATAGGAAGCGATTACTTGAGATCATAAAAAAACCTCACTCCGAGGCGGAGTGAGGTCTTTGAAATTTAAGATTAGTGAGTCCTACTAACTACGCTTGCGTCTGCCAAGAAGGAGACACGCGCCAAGCGAGCTGAGAACCAAGGAACTTGGTTCTGGGACAGGGATGGTTGTAGCAAATGGAGATGATGCATCTTCCCAGACTAAATCATCTGATACAACTGGAGGAAAGTCCGGGCCTGCAAGATTAATGTTCCGTGGAAGCGGATCACCGCCGTTACCGGGATCACCCTGTAGAGTCCATTCGAGATTGTTCGGATTAGTGACGGTATTAAAATTTCCGTTACGATCAGTGAATCTCAAAGCGACTTGAGCACCTGCTTCATAGGGCGAAGTTTCTGAATCTAATTCGATTCTACCCGTATAGTGACCTGCTTCTCCACCTGTTCCAAAATTGAATGACCCAAGTGGAGTCCAAGTTCCGAGTAAAGCAGAGGTGTCGGCTCCTGTGCCAGTGAAAATCCCTAACTCAACCAGGCCACTATCAATAGGCTGTCCTGTTTGGTTATTGATTGTGAATGTCGATCCAAAAAACGATTGATTATCAATTTGTAGCGCAGCTGTGAATGCGCTGAGGTTACCTGCAAGAGCAAGTGATAAAAGAGTAGTAGTTGTTTTCATTTAAAGAGATTAGAAATCTGATCAATCGATTGAGTAAGGGAGATCTGATACAGCTGGGCTGTCTCCTTCAGTACCCGAGGATATACGAGATATAAACAAGGCAGTATTTGCTGGAATAGGATCATTCACTGATAATCCAGAGTTGCCAGGAATGAGTTCCCAAGCGGATCCACTGTTAAAGTAAGTAATCCATTCCGTGCCGGTCCATCTAAATACCTTATCTGCGAAAGTAGAGGAGCCAAATCGTTGCCATCCGGGAATGTCCTCAAAACCCATATCTTGGATCGCGGTAGCAACAGGATATCTAGATGCGACGAAATTTGCTGCATTACCTGGAATAGTCGAGATTTGAGGTCTGACTGGAACATCGCCAAAGAAAGTTAGTTCTAAGTCTGATGTTCCTTTACGCTGCATGAAGAAACCTTCATCCGGAAAAACAACATCATCAGCAGGGTCAGATGCCCCTGCGCCTCCAGATCTATTCCATTCTGATCCCGTGAAGAAGTAAGTTACCCAGCTCGAGCCATTCCAGATGAATATGCTATCTGCGAATGCCGATGAACCAAATTGTTGAAGTTTTACTTCGGCCGCAGTTCGCCCAAAGAGGGAGCCTATAGTGTGGGCTTTCCTGATTGTCACAGTACTAGATTCGGGAAACCGATCGTTTAATCTTAAATCAAAAGTGCTACGTAAAGTAAGCGTAGAATCAGTATTATCTGTAATTAAGAACGCTTCTTCAGCACCTTGAGTCGGTGCATCAGTAATATAAACAACGTGCGGAGTGGAAATCCATTGATCGTCCGTCCATGGTGTTCCACTTACACTCAGTGTTTGTGTGTCAGACGAAAAATTGCTATTTATTGTAGCTGCTCCTGAAAATTCAACTTCATTCAGTAATGCAGCAGAGACTGCTGAAAGAGATGCTGTTCCACCAGAAGAGGCAGGAAGAGTAACTTTCACATAGCCCGAAGGAGCGGTGAAGGCGGTTTGGGCGGTGGCTTGGCTGGCGCAAGCGAGGGCTAGTATTGAGAGTTTGGCAAGAGCTTTCATGGGTTTATCTACAGTGGCAGTTGCGATTAGTGTGAGGATGCTAGAGAATGGATAGGGAAGCAATGGAAAAAATCGTATTTAAGGTCTAGGAAATGCGACGATCAGTTCTTGTTCTTATGCTTTATGGGTTTATTTTGAAATGATATTTTTTGCAAGGAAAGAATTATTTTTTGAGGTGTTTTCCTAGATTCACTAAGCGAGAGCTTGTTTTGCGACACGGTGGTAGTTTGCTATCATTAAGCATGTTGTAACATGTAGATCTTAAGCGGAGATGAATTTGGGTCTTTTTTTGAGAAGAGTCGATTTTTACCTTTTTCTCGAATCATGGCTCGAAGGATGAGGATCAGGGGTTGCAGGGGGCAGGCGCTTTGCTAGGGTCTGCGCGACGTGAAGGCGGGTTATACAGTTGGAAATGAAAAGTTGGTCAAGGTTCTGGATGGAGCTTCGGGTCAGTTATTGGGGCTGTGGAAGAAGCAGGGGAAGGATGACGGTGCGTTGAGGATCGCGGTGGTGGGAGGTGGCTGTAGTGGTCTGCAATATCAGATGGATTTAGTGGAAGGGCCGAGAGATCGAGACATTTTAGTAGAGAGTAATGGCGTGAAGGTGGTGATCGATCCCAAGAGCGCGCTTTTTGTGAGTGGCAGTGAGCTGGACTATTCAGATGATCTCCAGCAGGGAGGATTCAAGGTGACGAATCCAAATGCGGTGGTGACTTGCTCTTGTGGTGAGAGTTTTGCTGCTTAGATTTTTTGTGTGAAAAACGATGGATGCGTTTGAACGGTTGGGGATCATGCGCTTGCTGGTGCTCGATGAGGGGGCTTTGGATGCGCGGTTCCGAGAGCTGAGTAAAAAGGCGCATCCAGATGCGGGTGGCGACGCAGAGGAATTTGAGGCGATTAGAAAAGCGTATGATTCTCTGAGGTCTCCTTTGGCTCGTTTACGAGTAGCTTTGAGCTCGTTGGGTGATTTCGAGTCACGTGGAGCAGTGCCAGGAAAGGTCATGGATCTTTTCGGGCCGATGGCGGATGGTTTACAGGCGGTGGATCAATTCTTAGGGGAGCGCGAAAAGGCTCGGAGTGGATTAGGGAAAGCGCTGCTGGATGCCAAAATGCCGGCACTTAAGGTAGAGCTGGAGAGTCTGGGAAATGAGCTGACACTTCTGGAAAGCGATTTAGTGGGGCGGTTCTCGATCTTTGATCAAGAGGGGTGGGAGTCGAGCCGTGCTGAGATGGAGGAGGTGTCTCGAGGCTTGGCTTTTGTGACGAAGTGGCAGGCGCAGACTCGTGAAGCGACGGGGAAGTTATTTCAAGCCTTGCTGGGCTAAAGGGGTGGGTATTCGGGAGGTGTAACCACGAAAGAGATGGAATGGATGAAAGTTCCATTGCCCAAACTCATTAGGCTTTTCCTCATGAGAGGGTTATTTTTGCTCGAGGGCTAGTTTGACTTGCTCTGCGCCTAGGAGCCCGGTTTTTAGGTGGAGGATTTTTTTGAAGCCGAGTTTTTTCCACACAGGGATGGAGCGTGCGCTCCGGCCACCGCTACCGCAGTGCATGAGGTAGGTTTTGTTACGGTCAAGTTGTGCGATCTTTTTTTCGAAATCGGGTGATTTGAAATCGATGTTCCGAGCGTTTGGGAGATGGCTTTTGGTGAATTCAGCGGGCGTACGGATATCGATAATGATGATTTCAGGGTTTTTCTTAATGGCTTGGGCTGCCTGAGCGGGGGAGAGGTTTGTGACGGTACGTCCTTTCTGCTGGGCTTGGCCCAGACTGACGGAGAGCATGAGGGTGAGGAGGATTTTTAGGAAATTTGAGTTCATGAGAGGACTGGAGCTTCGATTGCGGTGAGTGTCAAATCCTGAGGGCTCTGTGAATGAGCTGAATTTCGGCGTTGGAAAAGTGTCTCAGGTCGCTAGTTTCTCCTTCGAAAAGCAATTATCTATGGGAAGAGCATTTGAATATCGCAAGGCGGCTAAGGAGAAACGTTGGGGAAAAATGTCACGCGTTTTCCCAAAGCTGGCTAAGACGATCACCATGGCGGCGAAAGAGGGGGGAACTGATCCTGATTCCAATGCGAAGCTCCGGACGGCGATCATGAATGCCAAGGCGGAGAACATGCCGAAGGATAATATCGATACTGCGATTAAGCGGGCGGCTGGGAAGGATCTCGCTGATATTACCGAGATCAGTTATGTGGGTAAGGGGCCTCACGGGGCGCTCATCTGGGTTGAATGTGCGACAGATAATACGAATCGCTCGGTGACGAATGTGCGGACCATTTTTAATAAAAACGGTGGGGAAATGGCTCAGTCTGGCTCGATGGACTTTATGTTCGACCGTAAGGCGGTGATCGAATTTAAGACAGAGGGGGTTGAAATTGATGAGCTGGAGCTGGAGCTGATCGACGCTGGCCTGGAAGAGCTGGAGGCTGAGGGCGATATGGGGCTGGTTTATGGAGATTTCACCGCGTTTGGTGATTTGGTAGCGGCGATGGAAAAGATGAATGTGGAGGTTTCAAAGGCGAGCCTTGAGAGAATTCCGAATAATCCACAATCCTTCGGTGAAGGTCAGCTTGAGACGATTGATGCTCTGGTGGATAAGCTAGAGGATGATGAAGATGTGCAGGCTGTCTTCACTAACGTTGACCGTTAATGGGTAAAAAAATCGCCGTCTTTGATTTCTGAGACGGCGAATGTTTTGTAGACTCTCGAAAAGTGCGCCCTGATTAAGGTCAGGGCGTGATCTTTTTCGGGCAGGGAGGAATTAGGAGAAAAATCCCATCATCTTAAGGACTCCGTAGAACCAGTAGATGAAGGTAAGGATGAGGGCAATGATGAAGCCCTTGATGCAGAATTCGATCGAGTTGCGAGTCATGGCGGCGGGAAGATGGGGGGCGGTTCGTCAGAGGTCAATGCGTTTTCAGCAAGCGTTCGATAGGAAAAAGAAATAGGTGGCGCAGAATGGCCCGGGCATTGGGTTGAAATGTGCAACTAAGCGTTCATTTATGACGGATTAGAGTTTTAAATTACCTGAAATAGTGTTTGTTCTCTTCTAGAGATGTCCATGTGGAATGAAGATCGTCTTGAACTCGCTTTTCGGGCTTCAAAGGAAGGGATCTGGGATTGGAACCTAGAGAAGGGGACGATATTTTACTCAGGGAGAACTTTGCGCTTTCTGGGCTACCGTCGGGCTGATGCGCCACATCTTTTTCTGGAGACAGAGAAGCTGATGGATGAGGAATCTCAGACCGCTTTTCGTGAGGCTTACCAGCAATTGGAAGCAGAAGAGACGGATCTCTTTGCGGTGGAGCCTAGGATGAAGACTCGGCGTGGGCGCTGGAAGTGGTTCCGAGTGCGGGGGACTCCGGTGCGGGATGATGAGGGGAAAATTTTACGGCTTGTGGGGTCTGTGATTGATATTTCCAAGCGCAAGACTGCGGAGCTTGAGCTGGTAGAAGAGCAGGCACTCATGGCCTCGCTGATCGAGAATATCTCGATGAGTGTTTACTTTAAGGATTTGGAGTCCCGTTTCGTGATGGCGAATACGCCGACCGCTCATAAGATGGGATTGGATAAAGTCTCAAAGCTGCTGGGGAACACGGACGCCGATTTTTTCTCGAAGGAGCATGCCGAAGGCTCTCGAGAGCAGGAAAAAACGATTATACGGAGTGGGGTGGGGTTGGAAAAGCATCTCGAGCGCGAAGAGTGGCCGGATCAAAGCCATACTTGGGTGCATACGTGTAAAAAGCCGTGGCGTGGGCGCGACGGAAAAGTGAAGGGGCTATTTGGCGTCGCTAGTGATGTGACCGAATTCATTGAGGCGCAGAAGGAACAGGAAAGGGTGGCTTCTCAGCTGCATGAGACGAATCAGCTCATCGAAGAAGAGCGGCATCTCCTGCGATTGGTCATCGATAACGTGCCGTTGAATGTATATTTTAAAGATCGAGATTCCTGTTTCGTGCTCGTGAATCAGGCGATGGCAATTTGGTTGGGGAAAGAAAAGCCTGAAGACCTCCAGGGGAAGAGTGATCGGGATTTCTTTTCTGAGGAGCACTGGAGAGCTGCTGAGACAGATGAGCAGAAGATCATGCGGACCGGCGAGTCGATGCAGGGAGAGGTGGAGCGTGAGACCTGGGGGGGGAAGAGTGACACTTGGGTTATGACTTCTAAATATCCTTGGAAGGATGCTGATGGCCAGACTCTGGGGACCTTTGGTGTTTCGAGTGATGTAACAGATCTTGTACGAGCTCAGCGTGACTTAACTTCTCTGGCAGAGACGCTGCAGAAAAAAAATCAGGAAATGGAGGAGGGGCTAAGTCTCGCGCGTGAAGTGCAGCAGGCGCTTATTCCTAGTGAATTGCCAGTGTATTCGGGTTGGGGTCAGGATGAAAAATCACAATTGAAGTTCTATCACTTTTATCAACCTGCGTCTGAGCTGGCGGGTGATTTTTTTGAAATCCTTCCCCTTGGTGGTGATAAGGTTGGTTTTCTGGTGTGTGATGTCATGGGGCATGGAGTGCGCTCTGCTTTGGTGGTGGCGATGCTGAGAGGGTTAATCGAGAAGCAGGTGAAAGTGGTGGCGGGAGCTGGTGAATTTTTGACAGGGCTAAATGAAGGCCTCACACATCTGCTTGAACAATCTGGGGTCAGTCTTTTTGCTACGGCGATCTGTGGGGTGGTGGATCTTGCAGAGGAGACGATTGAGCTTTCGCTAGCGGGGCATCCGAATCCGATAGCGGTGTTCCGTGATGGGGTTCGGCAGTTAGCTCCTCCTAAAGAAGCCCGTGGTCCGGCCTTAGGGATGATCGATTCCATTACCTATGGTGCAGTCACTCAGCCATTGGCGGGGTTGATTCGCTTAGTGTGTTTTACGGATGGATTACTGGAGGCTGAGAATGAGCATGGGGAGGAATTTGGGGTCACCCGGATGTTAGAGAAGATTGAGCAAGGCGGGCGCTTGGCTCCGCTGTTTAAGAATATGGTCAAGTCGGCCAGTATTTTTGCAGAGCAAGAGGTGTTCGATGATGATGTGTGCCTCTTAGGCTTAGAATTTAGTGCACGATGATGAAGGTTGGGGAAACAAGTGATGAGGATGACCGTCTCGAGCTAGCTCTTAAGGCGTCCAATGAAGGGGTGTGGGATTGGCAGCTCGAGAGTGGAGAAATTTTTTACTCAAATCGTGTTCTCGGGTTTCTAGGCTATGGACGTGTTGGGGCTCCGAATATTTTTGCCGACCTTTCCACGCACGTTCATCCAGAAGATCTTGCAGGCTTTAAGAAGAAGCTCATTAGAGTGACCGTAGGTGGGGGGCGTCTCTTGGCAATCGAGCCTCGAATTAAAACAAGCTCGGGTCACTGGAAGTGGTTTCGAATCCGGGCTACGCCGGTGCATGATGAAGACGGAAAAGTGGACCGTCTGGTAGGCTCGATTATCGATATCTCTAAGCGGAAGAATGCCGAGGCTGCTCTGGCTGAGGAGCAGCAGCGTATTGAGCTGCTCTTTGAGAATGTCCCGGTAAATGTTTATTTTAAGGATCTGAATTCGCATTTTATTCGGGCGAACCGATCAACTGCGCTGCGCATGGGAGCGGGCTCGGTGAAAGACCTGTTGGGAAAAACGGATCACGATTTTTTTGATGCGGCACATGCCGATGCCGCTCGGGCTTGTGAGATGGAGATTATCCGGACGGGAGAACCTCAGAAGGAGAAGCTCGAGCACGAGATTTGGGATGATGGTCGGGAGACCTGGGTCATGGTGACTAAGAATCCCTGGCGTGGAAGTGACGGGCAGATTAAAGGAACCTTCGGAGTGACGCATGATGTTTCTGAACTTATGAAAGCTCAGAATGAAGTTGCAGCGGTGACGCGGCAGCTCAGCTCTGTCAATCAGGAGATCGAGGGCGAACGCCACCTGCTTCGGCTCGTGATCGATAACATCCCGATGTATGTTTACTTTAAAAACCTGGAGTCACAGTTTGTTCTCGTGAATCAGGGGATGGTCGAACTCTTTGATGTGAAGAGTACGGACGAGATCATTGGGAAACATGATCGAGATTTTTTTGGTGAGGGATTTGGTGAAATTGCCTCTTCGGATGAGGCTGCGGTGATGGAAGCTTGTGAGCCCATTGTGGGGCGTCTGGAGCGAATCCCTTGGGCTAATGGAAAGGTGACATATTCCCTTACCTCGAAGTTTCCCTGGATTGATAAAGACGGAAAGATTGCAGGGACCTTCGGGGTCTCAGCGGATGTGACCGAGCTGGTGGAAACACGAAATGAGCTCGCAAAAATTACCGAAGTTCTGGGGCGGAAAAATCAAGCGATTCAGGAAGAACTTCAGCTCGCGCGAGAGGTCCAGCAGGCTGCGATTCCAGAATGTTTACCGACTTTCCAGAGTGACCAGCGTGAGCTTCACTTTTACCATCGTTATGAACCGGCATCCGATCTCGCTGGTGACTTCTTTAAAGTGATTCCTCTTGGGAATGATCGCGTTGGATTTCTGATTTGTGATGTTATGGGGCACGGGGTACGGGCGGCTCTCATCGTTTCCATGCTACGGGGCTTGATTGAAAAAGCGCTCGACTACTCAGAGGAGCCTCGGCTCTTTTTAAAAAGTCTGAACGATGGACTCAGTCACTTACTGGAGCGGACTTCTCTAACCATGTTTGCTACCGCTCTCTATGGAGTGGTGGATCTTGATACGATGACTCTGCGAGTTTCTTCTGCTGGTCATCCAGCTCCGCTTCTAAAGCGCGAGGGCGAGGTGGAGCAGATGGTCTTCGGTCACGAAGATAAAGGAATGGCGCTAGGATTACTGGAGGGGCTCGATTACCAAGAGCAGGAAATTTCTCTCAATGAAGTGGATGCTTTTATGTGTTTTACCGATGGTCTACCAGAGGTGGAAAATGAGGGACGCGAGGAATTTGGGACAGACCGGATGGCGCAAATTTTAACGGAGGCGACGGATCTTCGCTTGGGGATGGATCGCGCACTTTGTGCCGGGCGGGAATTTAGTGAGAAAGATCGCTTCGAAGATGATGTGTGCCTTTTGGGTTTAGAAGTACGATCACTTTCATAGTTTTTAGCGGGTATGCGATTTGAAGTCGATCCAGTAGCGATGTTCGAGAGTGACGATTTCTGGGCATTCTTGGTCGTGATTCCACCGTGTTTTCACGGTGACCGGGTGAAGATTTCCGGGAGCCGTATCTAGGATGCGGCTGAGCTGGTGGGAGAATGGAGCGCTTGGGTCTGCATAGGCAAAGACTTGTTGCTGAGGAGTATGAGAACTCATGCCAAAGAAGGGCTCACCCTGTGAAATGTCTCGCAGTTGACGGGAGATGAATACTCGCATCGTAATCGGTGAGGAGGGTTTTTGATCGATAAATGATTCCCAAGAAATTTCATCATAGCCGACAGATGATTCCCAATCGATGAGGAAAGATTCACCCTTCGGTAAGAGGTTGAAAATATGAGAGGCGTTCGCTTGATCTTTCGCGAGGACGACGAAAAAGGGGAGTCCTTCTTGGGCGAAAAAATTTTCATTCACAATTTCTAGAAATCCTTGTGGCGGGGTGATTTTAGGGCGGCCGAAAAACTCCTTCATGAGGGGGATTTTTGATTCCCCATCGATCAAGACATGACTGCGCTCCTGGTTAGAGTCTGCATTCATATAAGCTTCGACGATTCTTCGGGCCTCGTTACTGATTTCGAGCGAACTCGCTTTTTCCATAAAGCGGCCTTGAATTTCTGAGTCTGAATTTGAGGACTCTGTCAGTGGGGTTGTTGCCTTGGGCTGATTAGGTGGGCGTAGTCCCCAGAAAAAAAGTGCACACAGAGCTGCCGCGCCGAGAGCGAGGAGATACTTAAGAGGAATGAGCTGCGTGATCCATTGTCCAGGAACTGCCTCACGATCTTGATCTGCCAGCGGGAGCGTGGAAGGGCTCTGAAGTTCTACGGGGTCGCCGAGATATTGCTCATCCAGAGAGCTGCCACTTCGGCGTTGCGCTTCTAGCCGTGAGTCTGGGAGTTCTGAATTTTGAGTGACACCTGCGAGTTCTTCCTGAGTGGGTTCACGGAGAGGGAACTCACGAGCAAGTCTTTGGACTTCGAGAAGTTTTTTTCTGTTTGTAACTGGGTCAGATAGCTCTCTACGCAGAGATTCGTAGCGTAAGGCCATCTCAACGTAGAGCTGTCGGAGGCGCTCATTTTCTTCGCGAAGCCGATTCAGGCTATGATCTTCATTCCCTTGCGGATGAAGAGTGTAAGAGGCCCAGCTTTGAATCGTCTCTTCGGGGATTCCATACCGCTCGCTAAGAAAGGAAAGGTTTTCGCCTCGTTCGAGCTGAGCGATGATTTCCTCTCTTTTATTGGCTGAGATTTGAGCATGTGATATTTTTTGATCAGCCATTCAGCAGATAGTTTAAGGGAGTCGGAAGGGCGTTTCTAGCTAAATGATGTTTGTAAAAAAGGGATGGGTCTATCTTCTGGGGTGGTGGTCATGTTCGTTTGGCTAGCTGGCAGATGGTCTGCCTGGAAACTAGGAGAAGGTTGCGGTCGAGGCTTGAGCTTCTCTTAAGCTGTGATAAATCCAGCCTACTTTGAGCGAGAAAGTAGCCATTCTAACCTCCGGCGGAGATGCCGCCGGGATGAATCCTGCCGTTAAATCTGCTGCCGAATATGCCGCAAAACGAGGCATGAAACCCTACGTTGTCGAGTGGGGACTTCGGGGCCTGATTGAGGGATGGATTCATGAAGTTACAGGAGAACGTCTGTCAGGGATCTTACACCGAGGGGGGACTGTTTTAGGGTCTTCTCGGTCAAAACGTTTCTTCGATATCAAGTTCCGTGAACAGGCTTTCCAGAACTTGAAGGAGCGAGGGATTTCAAAGCTCATCGTCGTGGGTGGCGATGGTTCCTTTAATGCTCTGAACCAATTTTACGCAGATTTCGGAGTCCCATTCGCTGGGATTCCAGCCACGATTGATAATGATATCGCAGGCACAGACTACTGTCTCGGGGTGGACACCGCTCTCAATGTGATCCGTCAAAGTGTGGACAGTATTCGCGATACCGCATCGTCATTCTCACGTGCTTTTGTGATTGAGACGATGGGACGTCACTGCGGCTATCTAGCGATGACGAGTGCTCTCGCCACGGGTGCAGAAGTGTGTCTCGTGCCGGAAATTCCTTATGATTTGGATTCCATCGCGGAGCGTATGAGAGAGGAGAAGGCTCATGGCCGAAACTATCTTTTAGGAATCGTCGCCGAAGGTGTGGGGATGGGTGAGAGCCTGACTCGCTGGATGGGGGATGCTCTTGGGATGGATGCGCGTCTGACCGTTCTTGGTCACGTGCAGCGCGGTGGTTCTCCCACAGTTTATGACCGTATTATGGCCTTCAAATTCGCCGTCGCGGCTGTCGATGCACTCCAGGCTGGAGATACGAATCGAGTCATTACCTTTAAGGATGGAACCTTCGGGAGTTCTTCCATTAATGAGATTGCCGACAGCAAGCATGCGGTCGATCCTAATCTCATTAGGCTCTGTGAAAACCTGAGTCGTTAAAGTTGAGCTGACTTATTTTTAAATCAACCTTCCTCTGTAGTGCTCCCGCATTTACCGAGGAAGGTTTTTTATTACGTGTTAGGAATCAATAATCGCGGTCTAGCAAGTAGTGCGCGATGGCCTCTAAGTGGGTTGCCTTTTTTCCGAAGATAGACAGGGAGTCGAGAGCTTTTGTTGTGAGGCGAGCTGCTTCTTTTTTCGACTTTTCCAGGCCAAGAATAGAAGGGTAGGTGGCTTTATTGACGCTCTCGTCTTTACCGGCTGTCTTACCGAGTTTTTCGGTCGACTGAGTGACGTCGAGAATGTCATCGATGACCTGAAAGGCGAGTCCGAGGTTGTATCCGAAGGTGGTGAGGGCTTCTAATTTTTTAGGCGTGGCATTTGCAGTCATGCCTCCGAGCCTGAGAGAGGTGGTGAGAAGAGCCGCGGTTTTGTTTTCGTGAATTTTAATGAGCTGAGCCTTGGTGAGATCTTTACCCTCACCTTCGAGATCGAGCACTTGGCCGCCGATTAATTTTTTAGATCCGCCGCAGATAGAAAATTCCTGAATGATTTCCTTTAGCGAATAACGCGCCGTGGGCTCAGTCTCAGCAATGATGGTGAAGGCCTCGGTAAGAAGGGCATCTCCAGTGAGGACAGCCATTCCTTCCCCGTAGACTTTATGAGAAGTCGGGCGTCCTCGGCGGAGGTCATCGTCATCCATCGCTGGGAGGTCATCATGAACGAGGGAGTATGTGTGCATGATTTCTACCGCGCAGGCAGAAGGGAGTGCGGCTTCAGGTTCTCCGCCGCAGGCTTCAGCCGCGGAGAGAGTTAAGATGGGGCGAAGCCGTTTTCCTCCCGCGAAGATCGAGTAGCGCATCGCTTCATGGATCGTCTTAGGTGCGGCATTCGCGCGGGGGAGAAACTTACCGAGAGCTTGATCGACGAGCAGTTGTTGACTTTTCAGATAGGCTTTGAGGTCAGACACGGCGCAGTCATTAAGGAACAAGGCAATTTTGCCAATCTCTAAAAGTTACTAGACGGAAGAGAGTTCAGCCCTAGCTTGCGCCTGATGAAATTAACGACGCTTTTTTCTTGGCTTTGCACAACCTTATTTTCGGTCGGGAATGTGCTCGAAATCGGTGATCCGTTGCCAAACCTGCATGGGGTTAATCAGAAAGGGGAAAAGCTCGTTATTAAATCGAAAAAGCCAGATGGCTGGCTTCTGGTTTTCACTTATCCTAAGGCTCTCACTCCGGGATGAACGAAGCAGGTTTGTTCAGTGCGGGACGCATTTGATAAGATGACAGAGAAGAAGGTAACGGTTTTTGGCCTTTCAACAGATTCCGTGGAGACGCAGTTGAAATTTCATCAAGAGCATCAGCTGTCTTTCGATCTCATTTCAGATGAGAAAGGAAAAATTGCTCAAGCGCTTGGAATTCCGGTGAAGCTCGGAGGACGTTTTATGGCGCGGCGTGCTTATCTTTTCCGTGATGGAAAACTCTTTTGGAAAGATGAAGAGGGGGCCACTAAAACTCAGGGCGAGGAGGTCCTCGCCGTGATTAAAAAGTCCTCGTAGGACTCTGCGAATTAGCGGCGTTTCCGGCGTGAGGAACCACCACGCTTCTTCTTTTTGAAGCTCTTAATGGGCGAATCATCAAGCATGGCGGTGTATTCGTAGTCGAAGCCTTCCAGCTTTTTGCGCTCGATTTTCTTTTCTAAGAAACATTCTACCGAAGTCGCGTAGTCGAGCTCGTCTGCGGTGAGCAGGGTGAAAGCATCGCCTTCCTGTTTGGCTCGGCCAGTCCGGCCAATCCGGTGAACGTAGTCCTCCGCATTTTCCGGTACGCGGTAGTTGATGACATGAGTGACTCCTGAGATGTCGATTCCTCGTGCTGCAACATCGGTCGCTACCAGCACTTTGAATTGGCCATCTTTAAATCCTTTCAGAGCTTTCATTCGATCACTCTGACGGATGTCTGAGTGCATCGCGGTGACCTTGCCTTTCAAGGCTTCCACCTCGTTAAGCATTGCGGTCACGGTGTCCGCTTCTTTTCGAGTTCTTGTGAAGACCATGACAGAATCGAAATCCGTTTTTTCTAAAAGACCAAGGAGAAGGCCATCACGCTGGGTCATAGCGACAGGGTAGAAAGCATGTGAAACCGTGGAGGCAACTTCGGCTCGAGCGATTTCGACCGAAGATGGATCAGTGAGACACCACTCGGCGAAGCCCTTGATGACAGGGGGCATGGTCGCAGAGAAGAAAAGAGTCTGGCGTGTCTGCTCTTCATTATTCCAGGGGCAGATATTGATGATTTTACGAACCTGAGGGAGGAAACCCATGTCGAGCATGCGGTCGACTTCATCTAGAATCAAAACCTTGAGGGCGCCGAAGCGCACTGTGGTCCGATAGAAATGATCAATGAGGCGGCCGGGGCAGGCCACGATGATGTCAGCTCCAGCTTTGAGTTGTTCATCTTGTTTGCCGTAACCGACACCTCCGTAGAGAAGCGCGACTTTCAAGCTCGTATGCTTTCCGTAAGCGATAAATTGCTCTGCCACTTGGTCCGCCAATTCACGGGTTGGTTCGAGAACGAGAATCTGAGGTTTCCCCAGAGGTTCGATTTTAGAAAGAGAAGGGAGTGCGAAAGCTGCTGTCTTACCTGTGCCCGTCTGGGATGCTCCGATGACATCTTTTCCTTCCAGGACAAGCGGGATAGCCTCTGCCTGAATAGGCGTAGGTTCTTCATAACCCGCCTCAGTAACGGCTTGGAGAACGGGGGCGGAAAGGCCGAGCTGGTCGAAAGGCATGGAGGTGACTAGGGGAGAACGGCACTAAGGTCGAGACTGATATCACGTAAATCGAAATCGTGACTTCTCTAGCGAAAGCGAAGCCGTAGTCCTCGGGGCTTCCAGAAGCGTTCCAATCGGCCCTGAACTTGCCTCGCTTCCTCTGGAGTAATCAATTTTGGAAGGGGAGTTTGAGTATTCTTCACTGTCGCGATTTTGGTGAGGTAGGTTTTCACTATTTCCAGTCTCTCTTCGCCGCCATGAAAGTGATAATGGATCAGAAGTAAAGCGGAGGAATAAGCTTCGAGGACCTCTGCGGGGGGCAGTTTTGAGACTCTCTCACGCCACCCATCTGAGCTGAGCCCTACGAGATCAGCAAGTGCTGTTACCTGTGTGTGCGACTGTGAGGGCGGTAGGTGCGCTCGAAGATGGTCTTTGATTCTCACATCAATCCGATTGAAACGGAAGCTGCCCTCATGAGTGTGAGCGGCGGCTAGATATTCCGCTACCCCTTCATGAAACCACGTATCGTATTTCCATAAATGCTCATGCATACATAAATGCGTGAGTTCGTGAATAAGCAGATCGTGGTTAGGACGAGCGCGTCCCGTTTCTGAAAAGAAAAATTTTCCTCGCAGAATCACATGCTGCTTTCTCCCATCATAAACGCCAGCAGCTCCGATGTGGCCCCCAGCTTTTAGAAATGATTCATCGTCATTAAAGATTCGCACCTGAGGGCGTCCCTTCCGTGGAGGAGAAAAGAGTGCCAGTGGAAAGCGTTTCAGAATCACTGGAACGGATTCGATGGTTTGAGTGAAGCCCCTAAGCTGGGTTGGATTCATCTTTTCCGGTGACTCGATCAGAAAATGTTGGCTCTGGTATCGGTGAGCCATACCATTCCACGGTAATATGCGCGCCTCACGATGGATGGGTAAAGTCGGCTGGAAACTCTGTGGCCATGACTGTCCCAGCGCTAAGCTGCAGGACAGAAGTATGAGAAGAATAGCCATCGGGAATGAGGTGATCATCAGAAAACTAGGGAGCATGAAAACAAAGAAGTGACGGAATCTCATAAAAAAAGCTTGGCAAAGAGGCGGAATTCCAACAGCTTCCGCCCTCCACAACTCCGAGCTTTATGGTAGCACTCAGACTTTCCCGCAAAGGTTCCAAAGACCGTCCTTATTACAAGATCGTAGCCGTTGACAGCCGTAAGCGCCGTGACGGACGTTATATCGAGCAAATTGGCACCTACAATCCAATGATTGAAGGTGAAAATTACACCCTCGACCTAGAAAAAGCCGATAAATGGCTCGGTGTTGGCGCTAAGCCAAGCACCACTGTTGGCAGCATCATCAAGAAGGTGCGCAACGCTGGCTAAGCTAGCTTTCTTTACCTCAAAGATTTTTCAGACCTCGGTTGATTCAAATCATCCGGGGTTTTTTGCGTTCGGGGATGGAGAATCTGAGCCTAAAGGGACAGTGGCAGGGTCCCTACACAAGGGTGAAATTCAGAGCAGAGGCAGGGCGAAACCTGAGGTATTAGCGGAAGAAAACCACTGATTACCCAGATTTCACTGATTTTCTTAGGCTCCGCAATATAGGCATCAGTGAAATCTGGGTAATCAGTGGTTTTTAAAACGATTTTCCAAGTAATGGCGATCATTTTAGCAAGATTTTAGTATGGATTACTCCCTTATGTAGGAGCCCTGGGACAGTGGTGAATTTTTAAAGCCACTCAGAATCAGCCAAGTAATGAGCTTGCTACAGTCGTAGCTCATGCGTGTGGAACTGAGGTGCCATTGCATATTTTCGTTCGAGTGGGAGTGGCTCAGACTCCCTAAATGAGTGAGCTCTTTTAGCGATGGATCGGTAAGGTAGGATCACCGAGCAGGTGAAGTTCACAGAGACACATATGAAAATTTGGTGACTCCTTCGCCCGTTCAGCGAGCAGGGACTTCGTTTTCATCAGGGCTTCTCCGGTGGTGAGGGAGTGGGTGATTCCTTCTTGCCAGAAAAGAGTCATCGTTTCGGTGGTGCCGTCGAGTTTTCCTTCCTTCATCATGAGCGGGAAGTCGCGGCGGGGGTCAGTGAAGTGTGGTTTGCCTTCCCGGCACGGGGCGACGATGGCGACTGCTCCGGCTTTTGGGAGGCGGAGCATCGCTTCTGTGATGCATGGATCTTCTGCGGCATCGAAGTGGCCGGTGAAGCAGGAGACGGTGGTGATGATAGGGTAGTGGTTTTCGTTTTTCAGCTGATTGAGATGCTTTTCACTGAAAAAAGAGCGATCATCTTCCATGACCCAGCCGTGGATGAGGCCATGACCGTGGAGGTGGAGTTTCCCATAACGGTGGTCATTGAAGATTTTGACCCAGTTCTCCGCCGTGATTTCGTAGTCGCCAGGTGCGTCTTTATCCCACGGGCTTTCATCGGCAAAAAAGCGTTCTGCTTTTCCTTCAGGGAGGCTTTTTGAAATGTAGTCATCCCAGCTATTACGTACTTTCGGGTAAGCGCCGGCGACGGTGCAGGTGTAGAGAAACGAGTTTGAGAAATCGCTTTTCTTTGGGCTGGTCTCATAGGCTTTCACTTTTTCGGTGTAAGCTTTGACATCCTCAGCGGTGCGGACGGGGATGCGCCCGAGGCCGACGCTGCCATCGGGGTAAGTGATTGCTGCTCGATCATCGTCAAACTCGCCGATGATACCATCTCCATCGGCATCCCAATTCGTAGGGGAGAGATAAAAGATATCGGCAGGGATGTCTGCATTTTCGCCCCACATTGTGGAATGGACGGTGTCCTGGTCTGGGACGAATTTGGTTCCGTCAGGTGAGCTGTCACCGCCCAAAATTAACCATTTGGTGCCGGATTTGAGATGAGTCTGAACCTCTTGGCGGATTTTCTCAGGTGTGGATTCCTTGCCTTCGTGAGCTGCAATTTTTTCTACCGTGACGAGAGTGACGTCAATATTGCGCGTTTTTTTCCATGCAATGAAGTCTTCCCATGCTGGTGCGAGTTCGCTGGTGGTGACCAGGAGGGCCTTTTCTTTCGCCTGAATGAAAGGGGTGAGAAGGAGGGCGAGTGAAAAAGAGAAACGATTCATCATGATTGGTGAAGACGCTCTCACAAATTTGAGGGGATGACAAACGCGTCATTTTAGAACAGCTCTTGTAAAGCTCTCTTTAATTCACGAAGAGGGCGTCGCGTCTTACTTTTCGGAGGCCTCGCTGCGATTGTTTTGCCAGAGTTGGAAGACGATAGCGGCGAGTGCGATGAGGGCGCCAAAGAATTCGCGGGTGAGTTCGACGCGAGCGTCATCCGCGCTCATGGAGACTTGCGTCATGGTGAAGGGCTGATCTCCGAAGAGGTTTTCCCAGAGTCCGGGACCTGAGAGTGCCATTTCGATGAGGCAGGCCGTGATGGCGAGGATGAAAAAGAAGCGGGGGATTTTCCGAAAGCAAAGCCAGATGAAGCCAGCTGCGATGAGGAGGTAGAAAAGGAGCCACAAGGCGGAGTCGAGCGAGGAGGCGTTGTGGTAAATTTCGGGGTCGATGTCATTGCGCTGGAGCCAGGCAAAGGCGACAAAGATGAGGGCAAGGATTCCGTTAAGGATGTTCATTTTTTAGAATGTTAGATCCTCTTTTCCACTTTCTCCAGCCCGCGTTTCACCGAGATAGTGTCGCGGGCTGGATGGGTGAAAATATGTTCTGAAGTAAAACCTACGCGAGGTGCTTGAGAATGGCGTCGGCCATTTCGCGGGTGTTGACTTTGGTCTCACCATCGGCGCCCGTGTAGAGATCGCCTGTGCGGAGGCCGGAGTCGATGGCGGCCTGAGCGGCGGCATCGATGGCGTCTGCAGCTGCTGCTTCTCCGAGAGAGTAGCGTAGCATCATGGAGACGGAGAGGATCTGGGCGATCGGGTTTGCGATGCCTTGACCGGCGATGTCTGGGGCCGAGCCACCAGACGGTTCATACATTCCGAAATAGAGACCATCATCTTTCACTTTTCCGAGGCTGGCGCTTGGGAGCATGCCGAGAGAGCCAGAGATCATGGCCATCTCATCAGAGAGGATATCGCCGAAGAGGTTTCCAGTGACGAGGACATCAAATGAAGCGGGGCGCTTCACGAGCTGCATGGCGGCATTATCGACATACATGTGCTCGAGTTCGACTTCGGGGAAATCCTTCGCTACTTCGATGACGGTTTCACGCCAGAGGACCGAGTTCTGGAGAACGTTCGCCTTATCAACGGAGAGGAGGCGCTTATCGCGGCCCATGGCAGCGGTGAAAGCGACGCGGGCGATGCGCTCGATTTCGCTCTTCCGGTAGACCATGGTATCGATGGCTTCGATGTCTCCATCTTCCAGAGTGGTGATGGATTTCGGCTGGCCAAAGTAAATGCCACCAGTGAGTTCACGTACGCAGAGGACGTCGAAGCCGTCTGGGATGAGTTCATTTTTTACTGGGGAGGCGTGGGTCAGAGAAGAGTGGCAGGAGCCTGGGCGGAGGTTTGCAAAAAGTCCGAAGTGCTTTCGCAGAGGGAGAAGGGCTCCACGCTCGGGCTGAATGTCTGGGGGAAGATTTTCCCACTTTGGCCCACCGACAGAGCCAAAGAGAATGGCGTCTGCTTTTTCGCAGGCGGTGATGGTTTCTTGTGGAAGAGGGCCACCAGTTTCATCGATGGCGGCCCCGCCTACGAGATGAGTGGTGCGAGAGATTTCAAAATTAAATTTGGCAGAAACGGCGTCCAAGACGTCAAGGGCAACATCCATGACTTCAGGGCCGATTCCGTCGCCCGGGAGAACGGTAATGGTATGGGACATGACTGGGACTTAGCGGGAAATTGCAAATTTGAAAGATGAGATTTTTTCGAGGGGGAAAAGCCAGTTGCTCCAGCCGGAAAAAGTACGCATTCTGAGGCCGATGGCAGGGAGCAAGGATGGCAGCGATGACCTCGAGAAGTGGGGTGCTGATGTGATCTTTGGTCGGGCGAAAGGATTTTGGCCATTCGTGATGCGAAAAGTTCTCTGGGGGTTTTCACTACTCTACCGAGGGGGAGTAAAGACTCGGCTGAAGCTCTATCGTGATGGCTGGAAAGAGACCCATGAGCTGGGCACGATGGTGATTAGCATCGGGAATCTCACTGTGGGGGGGACGGGGAAGACTCCGGTGGTGGAGCGGTTTGCGCGAGAGCTAACGGAGCGGGGGAGGAAGGTGGCTATTCTGAGTCGTGGTTATAAAAGCTCTGATCTAGAGGAGGTGCAGGAGTGGCGGCATCCGAAGACTGGAAAGGTGCAGACGAGTCCGCCCAAGATTGTCAGTGATGGAGAAGAGGTTTTGCTCAAGGCGAAATTCGCAGGAGATGAACCCTACATGCTGGCGAAAAATTTGCCTGGAGTAGCCGTGGTAGTGGATAAAGATCGTGTGCGTGGAGGGCGTTTCGCAGTGCGCGAGCTGGGAGTGGATACTCTGCTTCTGGATGATGGGATGCAGTATCTGGACTTAGCGCATTCACTCGATGTCGTGCTGGTCGATCAAGGCTCGCCTTTTGGGACGGGGCAGATTTTACCGCGAGGAACGCTACGTGAGCCGCCGGGAAATCTCTGCCGGGCGGACTATGTCTTCATTACGAAATGTGATGGCTCTTCGAATGAAAAGCTGCGGAAGAAGATCCGGCGGAAAAATAAAACGGCGGAAATCTTAGAATGCACGCACGGACCGAAGCATTTACAGGGGGTCTTTCATAAAGAGGTGCTTCCGCTAGAAGTGCTGGACGGGAAATTCATCGCGGGGATTTCTGGGATCGCGGTGCCGGAGAGCTTCGATAAGCTGCTTCAGGATCTTGGCGCTGAGGTGGAATTTCACACGACCTTCGCGGATCACCATAATTTTACGAATAAAGATATTGATCGCTTTATGAAGCGCTGCGTGAACCGTGGCATTGAGATGATCATTACCACGGAAAAGGATGCGGTGCGTTTTCCGTTTCCTTCAGAGCCGGACGTTCCCATTTATTTCCTACGGATTGAGGTGAAAATCCTTGAGGGAGAGGAGGTCTGGGAGCGCTGTATCGAGCGAGTGTGCGCTCGCGTGGCAAAAGGACCAGAGGATTGGACGCGGGAGCGACTCCTCAAGACAAGTGCGGATTTATGATTGCGATGTTCCGTCTCATGCTGCTGCGGCCCATTATTAAGCCTTTGTCCCGCTTACTGGTTGGCTTGATTGCGATCCCGATTTTCCGGCTCGTGGTGCGGCATGGCTTCCGGGCGGCTAATGTGAGGGTGGAGATGGAGAAGGATCTTGAGCAATGGTTTCGCGCCTGCCTCATCCTGTTAGTCGCAACGGCAAATATGGAGCATGCGCTTTTCGGCTGGCTCCCGGTGGACTTTGTCGGGGCTGATGCTTGGATCGCGGTCTTTTTACGTCTTTTCTTGGCAATCGGAGTAATCGAGCTGATGCCGGATCAAGCACTCTTCGGGCTCATCCATACCAGCCCTACCGGACTCAAATTTCACCGAGGCCTGTTTCAGCAGCTCTGGGTCGAGCGGAAGAAATGGCTTAAGAAGGTCGGTTGCATTCACTTGAACCGATCATCGCCGATTTTTCTGATTATGGCGGCGATCTTCGGAGGTGATCCTGGAACGACAAAATATTACGTTGGGTGGACCTGCTACGGAGTAGCCGTAGTACAATATCTCATCATCGCATTCATCACCTCCGCGTATAAGGGCGGAGACTTGATGGAGCGCTTTGATACCATCGTGGCGCAGAAGCGCCAGCTCCTGAAGGATGAGTTCGTGAAGGATGCGAAATAGGATTAATCTTTTGGTGGTTTTACGAAGCGCTGACCAGGCTCTTCCGCCATGAAGAGGGCTCGGAAAATACCGCCTAAGGTAATTTTTTCGTCGTGTCGAATGCGAGAGGCCTGTTGAGGGGAGAGCGCTTCCTCTGGTTCGGTCTTGGCCTCATCTGTGCTAGGGAAGGGGGTGATGGTTTCCTCAGACTGGTAGTGGGTGACGGATTTCAGTTCGCAGCTGTCTTCATGAGCAGTGCCGAGTTTTTCACGAACGTCGCGGAGGCTGCGATGGAGTTCGTAAATACTCGCTCCGAGGGCGTCGATTTGCTTTTGGATTTCTGGATTTCGCTGGCTCACGAGGTCTCGTAAGTTTGCGCATTCTAAGTCTAGTTCACTTTCGACTCGATTTAGATTTTCCTTAAGCAGGTGTAAGGCGTCGTCCAGTTCGTGTTGGATTTCTGAACTGAGGGTTTGAATGGTGTCGGTGGCGGTTGCGGTCATGATTCGAATGGGTTTTGGTTATCTCTACATATGAAAGAGGTATTATTTGACTAATAGCACCTTAGAGACGGAGAGGGGAGTTGCAACTGCTTTTCTGAAGACGAATTTTGGAAAACGGTGAAGAATTCCCTGAATAAAGCGAATTTCGTCTTGCTTCTCTGGGCGATCTGGATAGTTCTTCCCGTCCCATGGCAAGAAAGTGCTGGATTGAGCGCGACAAGCGCAAAGCTAAAACCGTTAAGAAGTATTCTGACCTTCGTCATCAACTGAAGAAGGAAAAGGACTATATTGGACTCACAATGCTTCCACGTGATGCGAGTCCGACTCGTCTCGTGAATCGTTGTGTTATCACTGGTCGTCGTCGTGCGTTTCTTCGTCGCTTCCAGCTTTCACGTATCACCTTCCGTGAGATGGCTTCTGCTGGTCTCATTCCAGGTGTGACAAAGTCCAGCTGGTAGGCTAATTCTCTGACCCCTTGCCGGATGTCGGGTCCGTTTCTATAAACGGGCCCGTTCCTGTATTTAGGTTAGTCTGAAATGATCCTCCCATGCCGATTTACGAATATATTTCTAAGAGTCCGGACGATACGGATTCTAGCTGTCGCATTTGTGCGAAGGGGTTTGAGCTGCGCCGCCCCATTGACCGAGAGGCTTTGACAAACTGCCCTCTCTGTAAAAATCCCGTGAAGAAAGTCATTTCCCGGGTCAATACTCCTAAGGTGACCAAGCCGTTCTCTACGAGTGACGCGAAAAAAGCAGGCTTCCAAGTTCTGGAAAAGCGTTGTGATGGGTCCTTTGAGAAGATGTAATATCTCACGGAAACGTCGCTACATTAAGACGTTTCAATTTTAAAAGGGGTAAAAAACGCTGTTTGAGGGGCAATCGCTTGCACCCAGAACTAGACCAGTGGATAGTCAGGTCGTAAGATCTATGAAGTTTGGCCCTTTTTTCTATGTAGCGCTATTTTTTGCGGCTTCTTATCAAGCCTTTGCTGAGGCAGAGCGTGTCGAGCGGGTGATGCCTCCGCTGTTACAGACTCAGGTGAAAGGCCTACTCATCATCACTTTGCCCGATGGTTCTCATGCAGGCGCGGCCTCTCAAATGAATGCGACTGTGGTCCCCGCCAAGAAGGGCGAGGATTTCAATATCAGGTTTAACCAAGAAGTGGGAAAAATGATGAGCGCGGCGACGAAGGAAGTGACGAAGCTGATGCGCGTTCGTCATGCTGATCAGCTCCCAGTGGGAAATGTGATCGAGCTAGGGTTTGCTGATAAGCATACCCTCAAGGATGGCCCTTCTGCTGCGGTTGCATCGGCACTGATGGCAAATGCTATTATTACTGGGGAAAAGCTCGACCAGACCTTCGCTGCTACCGGTGATATGACCGCCACTGGAGAAGTGCGTCGGGTCGGAGGAGTCTCAGCGAAGATTCGGGGAGCATCTCGCAAAGGCTGCCGCATCTTTGCGGTGCCGAAGGGGAATCTGAGCGCGATTTCAGATCTTTACGTCTCTGGCGGAGTAAAAGCAGTGTGCCAGATTCAGATCATCGCGGTTGAGAATTTTGATCAAGCAGTGGCGCTGTCGCTGGCGGAGAAAAACTCAGAGGTCGAAGCTGCCTTGGCTGATTTCGAGCTCGTAAAAAAAGCGGTGATGAAAAATGTCGCAAATGCGGGTCATTCAAAGGTGAGGGCAAAATTAAAATCCATTTTAGAGGTGATTCCGAATCACGAATCGGCGCGTCTGGTAGCGCTTCATGGTGTTAAAAAGGGGCCCAAGCGTCTTTCGTTAGCAGGTTCACTCCATGAAATTGATCAGGCCGCAGACGAACTCGTCGGGATCTTGCGGGCAGGCAACTATCAGCAGGCGACTGGGAGTGATGAACTCTGGAGCAGTATGGCGCGTATGGATAAGCTCCGGAAGGCGGTGGATAGCCGGACAAAAGATTACTTAGATGCCTTTCTGAATACCGCAGACTTCATCAAGAAGCGCCGTGAAAGAAAGTATTATAATGAAGGCGAAAAGGCTCAGTTCCACGCTCTAGTCCGCTCCATCAACTCGGCTAAAGAAGATCTGCGGAAAAATCAATCGGTGCAGGAAGAACTTCTGGCCGAGTAGTAGGTAAAAAACCTCGAAATTAGAGGTGCTGCACCTAGGCCAAAGGTGAGAGGGGCAGTTCAGAAACGCAGCGGTTCTGCATTAAAGAAAACTCTCAGATTTGGGATAGGTTCTATCTTATGTTTTTCCTCATGAGGCAGAGTGCTCCTTCTTGCCTTCCGCGCGTCGCGGCCTTATCGGTATTTCTAACAAATTGTGTGAATGAGTTTTGATCAGATTGTTATCCGTGGGCTTACCCTTTCTTGCCATATCGGAGTGCCTGAGGAAGAGCGCCAAGAGGCCCAGCAGCTACGCGCTCATTTATTGTTAGAGGTTGATGAGTTTCCTACTCAGGACTGTATCGAGGGCACGGTGGATTATAAGGCGGTATCAGATGGGGTGCGTGCGCTTGCGGCAAAAGGGGAGCGGAAGCTGATTGAGACTTTGGCCCAGGATATTGCGAGTGAGATTCTGGCAAATTATCCGGTGCGGAAAGTGCGTGTTGAGTTAGAGAAATTTATTCTCCCAGAGACGGATTGGGTAGGAGTGATCATCGAGCGAAAAAGAAATTGAACAGATTATCGCGGCGCGTGTCCTTATCTCCGTGCAGAGAGTGTTAGAGGGAGCTCCGGCAGTAACTAAACGGCCTATGGCGAAAGAGACCATTAATGATCCAGATCTGGAGTGGGTCCAGCGTGCGCAGGAGGGAGATACCCGTGCCTTTGATGAGTTAGTCGTCAAATTTTCGCCCAGATTGTATGCCATGGTTTATCACATGACTTCGAATCGGGATGATACTCATGATTTATTACAGGATATTTTTGCCAAAGCGTATCGTTCGCTGAAGCGGTTTCGGGGGAAATCCACCTTTTATACCTGGATTTATTCCATCGCGACTAATATGACGCTGAACTTCCTTAAGAAGAGAAAGCGGCGTGCGGCCCAGAGCCTCGATGATGTTGATTCAGGGATTCAGAATGATGATGCGATGGTGGATCTACGCCATGTGGCGAACCCTCGTCAACAGAGTGGTATTCACGAACTTCAAAAAAAATTGAACGAAACTTTACAGTCTTTGTCAGAAGATCATAGAGCGGTGGTAACCATGTTTGATATTCAAGGTTTACCGCATGCTCAGATCAGCAAAATCCTAGGAATTTCTGAAGGAACTGTGAGATCACGCCTCTATTACGCTCACCAGCAGATGCAGGCTCACCTCACTGATTATCTTTAGAAATCCAGCAGAACCATCCACATGACACCTGAGGAAAAAGTCCAGAAGCTCATTGCTCTCAAGCGCTATGAACAGCCGCCAGAGGGGTACTTTGACGACTTCTTGAGCGAATTTCAGCAGCGCCAACGTGAAGAACTCCTCCAGCGGTCTGCGATCTCGCTCGGTTGGGAACGTTTTTTGACCTGGTTCAGTGAAGTCGGCTGGTCCAAGTGGATTCTAGGAGGTGGGCTCGCTTATGCTGCGTTGATGCTCGTTTTCGTGATTGTGAAAGGGAAGCCTGTTGCTCCAGCTCCGCCTGAGGCAGGATTACAGCCAGCCTCTTATCAGGGCGCGCCGATGCATTCTGCCCGTCCACTCCGAGTTGTTGATTTTGAAAATGGCACTCGTTATCGCAAGGCTGACATGCGCCAAGAGCAGCGGCGGGAATTTTAATAGATTTAGCAATTTGCTAGATCAAAGAAGGGGGGACGAAGGCTCAATTTTAGGGTCGATTTTCTTTGGAGAGAGGGTATTTCTTTGACCCTTCACTCGTTTACGTTCCGTAATTTTTTCCGCTCACTCGTATGATTCTATCTTCTTCTTTACGCCAGCGCTTCGCGTCGGCGTTTTTCATGTGTTCTCTGATTTCTGTTTCTCTCGCTCAGCGTGCGGTTGATTTTCCCCGTCTCGATGGGGAGGGGAAAGAGCGAGCCATTCTTGTCCCAGTCGATGATGCTGGCCTATATGCCACCATTGGAGTGGTGGCTGCGGATGTGACAAAGGGGAAAAGTGGGGCTGATACTTTTGAGCTGCTTGCCCAAGATCCCCAGTCTCGCATTACTCTCCTCCGTGGAGTGAAGGGGAACGAGCCCGCGGCAAAGTTCCAGAGTGGACGTTCTCTGAAGCCAGGCGAGATGGTGAAGCGTGGTGGAGCGAATGCTGCCGTTGTCAGTTGGGAGTCTCATTTTCATGATCAGCTTCTCCCTCTTTCTTTCCTGAGAGTCCATCACCAGGGTTCAGTTCCGGCTCCGGGTTATCCGCTTAAGAATGAACAGGGTGAAATCATTGCGCTCTGTCATCAAGCAACTGATGCTTTTGGTAATGGCACCTATGCTCTCCCTGCTGAGGCGGTGCAGAGTGTGGTTACGAGTTACCAGAAGTACCAAAAAATTCGCCGTTCTTTCTGCGGTATTAATTTGGATGCTCGCGATCCCATCGCTTCTATCGTTGGGGTTCGTCCAGATTCGCCTGCTGCGATTGCTGGGATTAAAAAAGATGACGTTTTGCTCGCGATCAATACTCAGCCAGTGACGGATTACGCGACCGCGATTGATGCTTTTTTCTATCTCGTCCCTGGTGTGGAGGTGGAATTTAAGCTCCTGCGTGGGCTCGAGGTGAAGGTCTTAAAAGTGACTCCCGTGATCGATCCTCGTCACGCAGCCTCCGAGTCTCAGCAGAAGAAGTAATGGCTGCACATGCTGCGAGTTTTGCGGTTTCCTCCCGTGGGAAGGGAACTTATGAGGTGACCCGACAGGTAGCTGAGATCGTTTCCGAATCAGGAATTTCCACGGGGACGGTTACCGTCTTCGTGCAGCATACGAGCGCGAGTCTGGTCATCATGGAGAATGCTGATCCTAGCGCGCGCACGGATTTGGAAGCATTTTTTGATCATCTAGTTCCCGAGGATACTCCGTACTTCATTCATACCTATGAAGGTCCAGATGATATGCCTTCTCACATTCGGATGGCACTGACTCGGACTAGTGAGGTGATCCCAGTGGTAGATGGGAGGATGACTCTCGGCACTTGGCAGGGGATTTTTCTTTTCGAGCACCGCGTTCATTCTCATCAACGGCGTCTGGTGGTTTCAGTGGTTGGTGACTGAGGGGAAGAGCTTTTTGAGAGAGCTGAGAGAGGTGATGACTGCATCTGCGGGATGAAGTTGATCGAGGTTTTCTCGAAGTCTAAGAGATCTCTGACTTCCTGCGAAGAGAGCTGTTTTAAAACCCAGTTCGGCGGCTGGGTGAACGTCATTTAAGGCGTCATTCCCGATAAATAGAGTCTCTGCAGGAGTGATGTTCTTTTTCACCAGGGCGTTGGCGAGTTGCTGGTAGAGGAATATTCCCGGCTTTGCCTGCCGATGTTGGTACGAGTAAAATGAGAGTTCCGGTGGGAAGCCGAGTTCTTCGAGTGATTTTCCCAGAAATGCTTCAAACATCAATGGGGTGCAGAACTGGGCGTTCGACACGATCGCGAGGGTGAACTGTTTCTCGTGTGCAAAGTCTAGGATCTCTTTGAGTCCAGTCATGGGCCAGACGGGGTTTGTCTTTAGTTCGTAGCGGACGGCGAATTCTTCGAGATCAGGAGGCGTGATTTTCAGTTGCTCAAAGAAGCGCTGCCAGATTTCACGAATATCGACTTCGGGGAATTCGGTGCCTTGTTCGCGGTTACGAGCGTGATCTTCAGTGATAAGCTCGTGGAAAAATTGGACGAGGTTTTCCTCAGGAGGGTCATATTGATACTCTCTTAAAAGCTCTTTTAGCGCACTGTCTCGATGAGTGGCGGAGGCGAGGCCGATATCTCCAGAGCCAGAAACGACCAAGGTGCCATAGATATCGAAGGCCAGGCAGCGGACGGATGTTAGGTCTGGAAGTTTTTCCTCCAGGGGCACTGGTTGTGCAATCAGTTCCGTAGAATGATCGCGAATGAGTTGAGCGAGTGGGGACATGCAGGTGGGTTTAAGTGCGGAGGAAGTGGAAACGATTTGGTGAGAGGAATTGATCAAGAACGCGTTCTTTGTCGAGCCAGGTTACGGGGCTAGGTGTGGAAGTTGATACTTGGTTTATGAGGGTGTCTAGCTGCTGGGTGTAGCGTTTCTGGGACCAATTTTCTGCGTTGGTTTTTAACGGTTCAGTGATGTTAAGAGCGCTGGTGAGCCAATCTTTGAGAGTTGGGATTTCTGGCCCTTTGATGATTTTTTCCTGCTCTGCTTCAGGAAGATTTCCAAAATCGACCTGATCTTCCGAGATCATGGTTTCGGTGGCTTGCCGGATATGCTCATCGCTAGCTACGCGCCCGTAAGCAGCGTAAACGGTGGTGAGTTGATGGCGAAGTTCGTTGAGGTCTAAATGGTCTTTTGAGACTGGAATTTTTTGATACAGAGTCCCTGTGGGGGAGCCGAAGTCACAAGTGATATCAGGAAGGTCACGCCCGATGAGAGGAGTACCTTGAAAAGCAGGCTCTAAAAAAGAAAGGCCAAATCCTTCCGCAACTGAAGTGGTGATGGCGTGGGTGGACTGGCTCAGCCACCAATGGTAATCCCGTTCTGCAGTGACAGCTCGGAAGATGATGGGGAGTTCTAGTTCTTCTGCCAGCATCTCCCAGTGATCATGGATGGGAAACCATTGAGGATTTTCAGGAGGCAGAGTGAGGGCGAAGCGGGTTCCCGAAGGGGCATGCTTCGCGAGGAGGCAGAGTTCGCCTAGATTTTTCCTGCGAATTCCTCGGACGGGGTAAAGGACGAGAGGATGGTCTTGCCGTGTTTTTTTCTTAATGGGCTCTGGGTTGACTGCATTTGGAAGGCAGTGGCAGTGTTCATCAGGTAAGCCAGCCTGTTTCAGGAGTCCTAGGTCTCGGGAGTTAATAAAAGCGTGATGAATGTGATCGGCGATTGGGTAGACGTCTTGTTGTGCGATCAGTTCATAATTTCCCGGGCGGCCATCTTCGGCGAAATCATGATACTGAAGAAGAAGGGGGATTTCCATTTCCGCGAGAGCTGAGAGCAGGCGGGGGAGAAGCACATTTTTTCCTAATGATGGATTATGGATGATCCATAGTTCTGGCGTCCAAGGCAGGGTGGCTAGAATTTGAGTGAGAAGGGATGTGCCAGCGAGAGCGCTTTTCTTTAGGTAATCGAGTTCCGGGACAATGGTATGCGGCAGTTCCGAATCACCATAACCTGCAACGAGACGGACCTCATGGCCCAGAGAGGAAAGTGCTTCCACCTGAGATTCCATAACCCGGGTGACTCCACCTTTTCTCAGGTGGTAGTGAAGGATGGCGATTCTCATAAATGCTTACCAAGTGATCGGCCGAAAGGGGATACTTTCGAGAGCTGGGTTTGGTTCGTTTCCATTCAGCCAACGGACAGTTTGTTTCGCCCAGCGGTTCATCACGTTCTGCTGAGCTTTGTAGAAACGAATTTTAGCGAGATCTAGAATCGCGATAGGAGGCATGTCTCGATCTGCGAAACTGGCGAGGATTTTTCCGCTACGAGCATCTGTGACTCGCATTTCAATGGCGGTGACCGGGTTGTTGAGGACTCCTGCTCCCCGGACCACTGTGCTCACTGCTTCAAGTGAAGGGCGAGACGGAGCAATCTCCACCAACGCCGCCTCTACGATGAGAGCGTCACGTAGGCGCTTCGGTTGAGAGATGAGATCCCATTCTCTCTTTTTGGAATGGGTGAATGCTTTTTTAAGCGAATTTTCCATGAAGACCGCATTTTTCTTAACGTCATCAGTGAGAGGACGTTTGAAGAGATTACGCTCGTTGTATCGGGTGTTTTTGATCTTGGTATATGTGGTATCGACAGGCGCGATATAAACTTTGCGATATTTTGAAAAATCGGCGTCTGTTTTTTTCCAGGACCGTTGAAAGAGAGTGGTGTGGTCTCGTTCGGTTGGTTCATGCGCCTTTAGGAAGCCCGTTGGTACCGCCGGGCCGACACAGGAAATAAGAAATAAGCAGCTAAAAAGGGGGAGGATAAAGAGTAAATTAGATTTCACTGGCTGGAGAATGGTACTGATCGAAGTAGCGTCAAGAGCTTAGCGGATTCTACGCCAAACCCGGTGAATGAGCATGAAATTATCATATTTCAGTGCCTGAAGGGAATTCCCGCCTAAAAAAGGGATTTCCATTCCTAAAACATGCGGTAGCGTTCTCGCGTCGGCGGGAAGAACTCCTCGCCGCTTTTTGTCCTATGTCTGAGAATACTCCACCAGAGACACCCCGCTCACCGAAAACACCTCCAAGCGCCGAAGGAGGCGTTAATTGGAAGGTCATCATTCTTTTAAGCCTCGCGTTGGTGGTCATCTGGGTCGCCTTTAAGGCTTCTAATGAAGGGAATAATAGCCGTCTGACTTATCCTCAATTCCGATCCGCTCTCATGGAAGGGCGCGTTCTTCGTGAAGCTCCAGATACATTTAATGGCAAGAAGCTGGAGCTTGTTGACTTCGTGGGTGAAGGCCGTTCCGAAGTCATGGGGATGTATCACGAAAAAGAATCCCTTGTGAAATGGGATAACGTACGTGAAGTCGCCATCCCAGTTCAATTTGACATCGATGGAGAGTCGATGAATCGCTTCTTTGGAGAACTTCTCGTTTGGAAACAAGGAGACGCGCCTGCGGTAGCCAGTGGCGAAACCCTTTCGTTCTCCGGTCTTTTAGGACTGATGCGGGATAATGAGCTCGTTACCTCTCCAGAGACAAAGATCATGGTTTACCGTGATGGGGATTCCTCTCAGGGAATGATGATCGCTCGTCGAGGCACTGCCGTTTCCTATTCAGCTGAGGAATTACAGGCGAAAAACTTGAAGAAATTTACGGTGAAAATGCCGACTCTGGTTCTTCGTGATCAAATTGCGACCCTTTTTGACTCAGGGATTGAGACTCGGACCGAGAAGAATACGGGAAGCCAAATTTTCTTCAGTTTCCTCCCAATTCTCGTTCTCATCGCACTTCTCTTCTTCCTCTTCCGTCATCAGATGAAATCTGCTGGCCGTGGAGCAATGAGCTTCGGTAAGTCTAAGGCAAAGCTTCTTACCATGGATCAGGGGAAGGTGACCTTTAAAGATGTCGCAGGTATTCAGGAGGCGAAAGAAGAGCTTTTTGAGATCGTTGATTTTCTACGTGACCCTAGGAAATTTCAGGCTCTCGGTGGAACGATTCCGAAAGGTGTGCTCATGGTAGGCCCTCCAGGAACAGGTAAGACTCTTCTTGCTCGTGCCATCGCAGGAGAGGCCGATGTGCCGTTCTTCTCGATCTCCGGATCTGATTTCGTAGAAATGTTCGTTGGCGTTGGAGCCAGCCGAGTTCGCGACATGTTTGAGCAGGGGAAAAAGCAGGCTCCATGTCTTGTTTTCATCGATGAAATTGATGCTGTTGGCCGCCACCGTGGACACGGAATGGGCGGAGGCCACGATGAACGGGAGCAGACTCTCAATGCTCTTCTCGTAGAGATGGATGGTTTTGATACTCAAGAAGGAGTCATCATCATCGCCGCAACGAACCGTCCTGATGTTCTTGATCCGGCGCTTCTCCGTCCGGGTCGTTTTGATCGCCAAGTTACCGTTGCTCTCCCTGATGTGAATGGGCGTGAGAAGATTCTCGGAGTCCACGTTAAGAAAATCAAACTCGCGGCTAACGTTGACCTCAGTGTCATTGCCAAAGGAACTCCTGGCTTCTCTGGTGCTGAACTTGCGAACCTTATTAATGAGGCGGCTCTTCTGGCGGCTCGGAAGGGGATTAAAGCAGTCACTCTAGCTGAGCTGGAAGAAGCCCGTGACAAGGTTCGCTGGGGACGTGAGCGTCGCAGTCTAGCTCTAAGTGAGGACGATAAGCTGAAAACTGCCTATCACGAAGCTGGTCACGCGATTCTCAATGAAATTCTCGATCACACTGATCCTCTTCATAAAGTCACCATCATTCCTCGTGGTCCTTCCCTAGGTTCCACCATGTTCCTTCCTGAGAGTGATAAATTCAGTTATCACAAGAAGGAGATGATCGATCAGCTCGTCGTCCTCATGGGCGGCCGTGTTGCCGAAGAAGTCATGCTTGATGACGTCGCTAGCGGTGCCAGTGGAGATATCCACATGGCCACCAGTCTCGCACGCCGCATGGTCTGTGAGTGGGGCATGAGCGAGAAGATGGGCATGATCGAGTATGGCGATAATGGCGGCGGAGGATTCCTCGCTCGCGACATGATGAGCCAGAGCAAGAATTACTCTGAAGATACCGCGCAGCGGATCGATGCAGAAATTAAGCGTTTTATTGACGAAGCTTACGCCGATGCTCAGCGCCTTCTGGGTGAGCGAAAAGAGCTCCTTGAGCTCATTGCCCAAGCTCTGATGGAGTTCGAGACTCTTGATGCAAAGCACATCAAAGATCTTCTCGAGCACGGTGAGATGAAAGATCCACCACAAACGCCTCAACCGCCTGAAATTCCGGCTGACATGAAAAAGGAAGACCAGGCTGAGAAGAAAGAAGAAGAGAATCGTGAAGATGACGGCACTCTTCCTCCTGAAGTTGTGGGCGCTCCTGCCTAATCGGCTAGTGGCTTAAAAATTACTGGAATTTTTTGATCTAGAACCCCTCTCTAAAGACATGGAAAATGTAGTCATCATTGGAACCGGCTGTGCCGGTTGGACCGCCGCTATTTATACTGGGCGCGCAAATCTTACTCCTCTTGTTCTCTCCGGCACTCAGCTAGGAGGACAACTCACCACCACCACCGAGGTCGAGAACTTCCCTGGTTTTCCAGAAGGAGTCATGGGCCCAGAGCTGATGGGGCGGATGCAGCAGCAGGCGGAGAAATTCGGTGCGCGTGTCGAATACAAGAAGGTTGAAGAAATCGCTAAAAACGCTGATGGCACTTTTACCGTCACATCTGACGGCGGAGAAATTCAGACCAAGACTATCATCATCGCTACCGGTGCAGCTCCTCGCTACCTCGGTCTCGAAAATGAAATGAAACTCGTAGGTCACGGGGTGACCTCATGTGCAACTTGTGATGGAGCCTTTTATCGTGACGTTCCTGTCGCGGTTGTGGGTGGGGGTGACTCTGCCTGTGAAGAAGCTAAC
>CALGMJ010000187.1 GCA_937958875.1 uncultured Verrucomicrobiales bacterium
AGTTCGGCCACCAAGCTGGATGTGCTCGTAGGTGGGTTAGGTCTTGGATGTACGGCGGTGGCAGCGCTGGAGCATGATTCAGTGGGGTCGCTGGCAGTGGTCGATTATCTGAAGCCTGTCATCGAGTGGCATCAGAAGGGGCTGGTCCCGCTGGGGCGTCAGCTGAGTGATGATGCGCGCACGAGTTATGTGCATGGAGATTTTTTCGAGCTCGCGCTATCGGAGAAAGGTTTTCAAGACGGGCGGAAATACCACGCGATTTTGCTAGATATCGATCATTCGCCTGATCACTTGCTGCACGAGCGGCATGGAGCCTTTTATAGGGTAGAGGGATTACGGCGATTTTCTAATCATATTCATCCGGGAGGGGTGTTCGGGCTCTGGTCTGATGACCCACCGGAGGAGAAGTTTATGTCAGCTTTAAAGGAGGTTTTTGAGAGCGTGGAATCGCATGTGGTGTCCTTTTATAATCCGATTCAGGATCAGATGTTTGAGAGTACGGTTTATGTGGCGATGAAGAGACAGAATTAACAGAATTTTTAGAATTACTGGGTTGAGGATACTGGGTTGAGGAGTGGGGCGGCTTCCGAAAGAGTGGAATTTGTTAGCCAAAAAAAACGGCCGCTTCCCGAGGGAGACGGCCGTTTGAGATTTTAATGAAGTTTTCTAAACTTTAGGAAGCTTCTTTAATCGCACCGGGCTTACCTTCGTAAGCAGCTTTGGCTTGAGCCACGATTCCATTGAAGGATTCGAGGTCGTGCACGGCGAGGTCGGCGAGAACCTTACGGTCCAAGTCGATGTTCGCAGCTTTGAGGCCTTCGATGAAGCGGGAGTAGGTCATTCCTTCGTTACGGACAGCAGCGGAGATACGCTGGATCCAGAGGCGGCGGAATTGGCCTTTACGCTTTTTACGGTCGCGGTATTCGTACTGACGGGCCTTGTAGACGGCATCCTTCGCATAGCGATAAAGCTTGGAACGGAAACCACGGAAACCCTTGGCGCGTAAAAGAACGCGTTTCCGGCGTTTCCGGCTGGCCGGACTGTTAGTTGCTCTTGGCATTGTCTTTTTTTCGGTGAACGGATCGTTGTTATTAATTCACTCCTTACAGTCTCATCTGTTCATTGTTCACTCCGAGGAGTGACAGGCTGTATGGAGGTTCGCCCGCTCAGCGGGCGAGGGGTTCTTCGGCTGAAGAGGTAATCAGATTAGCGAAGAAGAAGGTTCTTCTTCACTGCCTTGATGTCTGCATCGGACACGAGAGTCGCTTTCCCCAGATTTCTTTTCCGTTTCCGGTTTTTCTTCTGAAGGATGTGGCGTTTCCCTTGCTTACGACGCAGAACTTTACCTGTGCCAGTCACTTTAAAGCGCTTGGCAACGGCCGATCTGGTTTTGGACTTACAAGCTTTGCGAGCCATGGGAGGGCGCTTTTAGGGAGCGGGTGTGGAAATGCAAGATTTTTTGGAAAAATGAATTCAAACTGTGTGACTAGGAGGAGAGGAGGTGGACTTCTGAGTGAGTCGTGGGTATATGATGCGGCATGCGGGATTTGGTGAAACATTTGCTAAAAAGTGAGCAGGCGGCAGAAGGTGTGGAGCTTTCTGGCTGGGTGCGGACGCGGAGGGATTCTAAGGAGTTTTCCTTTATGGAGCTGAATGATGGGAGTTCGCTGCAGGGGATTCAGGTTGTGATCGATGCTGGCATTTCGGGGTATGAGTTGGTGGGGAAGATGAATACCGGCGCTTCAGTCCGAGTTTTTGGAGATCTGGTTGCAAGTCAAGGGAAGGGGCAGAGCTGGGAAATTCTCGCTCGTAAAATCGAACTTCTAGGTGAAGTGCCGGAGGATTTTCCACTTCAGAAAAAGGGACACACGCCGGAGTTTCTGCGTTCGATCGCTCATTTACGCCCGCGCACGAATCTTTATGGAGCGATGTTTCGCATGCGGAGTCGGCTTTCCTATGCGGTGCATCGCTTTTTTAACGAGCGAGATTTTACCTACGTTCATACGCCTATTATTACGGCGAGCGATTGTGAGGGGGCTGGCGAGATGTTTCGGGTGACGACGAATGAGGCGGGGAAACCTGAGGAGGATTTCTTCGGGAAAGCTGCTTATCTCACGGTGAGTGGCCAGTTAGAAGGGGAGACGTATGCTTGTGCGCTTTCAAATATTTATACCTTTGGGCCGACATTTCGGGCTGAGAATTCTAATACGACGAGGCATGCGGCGGAGTTTTGGATGATCGAGCCCGAGATGGCTTTTTGTGATCTCGAGGGTGATATGGATTTAGCGGAAGAGTTTATGCAATTTCTGGTCGAAGATGTGCTGGATCACCATGAGGGTGATCTTACGATTTTCGAAAAATTTGTTGATAAAGGATTGCGTGCTCGTTTGGAAAAACTCGTTTCCAGTGGTTTTGCTCGCATGAGTTATACCGAAGCGGTGGAGCGCTTGGAGAAGTCTGGAAAAAGTTTCGAGTATCCTGTAGAATGGGGAATCAATTTACAGTCCGAGCATGAGCGCTATCTCTGCGAAGAGGTCGTAAAAGGGCCACTAACGGTTTATAATTACCCGAAGTCGATCAAGCCTTTCTATATGCGGGCCAATGATGATGGTAAAACGGTCACCGCAATGGATGTGCTAGTCCCTGGGGTGGGGGAAATCATGGGCGGAAGCCAGCGGGAGGAACGCTATGACTTACTAAAGGCGGCGATGGAGCATCATGAGCTCGATCTCGCGAATTATGATTGGTATCTGGATCTGAGAAAATACGGCACGGTTCCTCATGCGGGTTTTGGAGCCGGCTTTGAGCGACTCCTAATGTATGTCACGGGGATGCAAAATATCCGCGATGTCATTCCTTTCGCAAGGACGCCGGGGAATTGCGAATTTTAGAAAAGACTGTCAGGGCGCTTCTGACGGGGATTTTTTGGTTCTTGGCGTAGGCTTTCGCTGCTGTATTACGAATTTCTTGGAGTGATCCATTTTTTAGCCAAATTTCGATCGCGTCATGGAGGATGAAAGATCCCGGATACATTAAGCTTTTTGTCAGGAGGAGAGGACGTGAATTCATTTTGGCGAGAGGAGCCGTGAAATAGGATTCGGTGAGGCAGCCGAGCACGATTGAGTCGCTTGGCTCATCAGATGGGGCGGCTGCTTCAGGGATAGTAGGCTTAGTATCCATCAGGCCATTGTGACCGATGAATGCGATGAGGTCGCCCTTGCCTGCGGTGCGCGTTTTTTGAAGGAAATCTTGGAGGCAGCGTTCCATGCGATCTCCCCGGTAAGCGTGTGCGACGAGAGAGATACCACTTTTTCGATGGGTAAAATGAAGGGTGACTAAAATCGGGTCAGCTAGCTTTTCTTGGCGCTTCAATTGCCATTTTGAGCTCTTTTTAAAGTAGGCTTTTAACCCGTCTGAGCACCCCCAGTAAAGGTTACGGTCAGGGTCTAATCCATTACCGATCGCTTTACCTACAGGAGCTATGCCCTGGTGGTCATTATCACAGAGACAGACATAAACTTCGATTTGGCGACTTGAGAGGATCGAGGTTAAAAGAATAGTTAAGGCTGCAAAGACACTTTTTGATCCTAGCCGATTTGTAGAAAGAAGGTTCACGGTGTGAGGAGGAGCGACACTCGCGAGGTTTTTTTGTCTAAATTTGGATCAACTGCGGCGTAGGTTTTGGAGCAAAGAAGGCTAGAGAATCGCCTGTAGCTCGTGGGTGCGTTTTTTCTTAGGAGTGCGAGGTCCATTGTAGCCTAAGAGGCGGAAAGATTTTGCGGTGAGATTTTTTTCGCCCAGTGCTTTTTCCAGTGCTTCCTTAGCTTTTTTAAGAGATTTCTTATTTCGTGGTCCCATCCAAGTGTAACTCAGCGCTTTCAGGGCGGGAACATCACGGACTTGAATCTTTTCGCCATCAGGGCCGGTCGTGCCGACTTCGATATTTTGATAGAGGAAAGCCATCGAGGTCATGGAGCCATCTTTCATGGCCATTTCTACGGGGGCTGTCATTGGAATATCATTTCTCTGAATATGCCTAAAGAGACGCCAGAAGGCTCCGGTGGTCCCTTTCCCATCGGTGAAGGCTGCTCGGTAGGCTGGATAAGTTTTCTGAGACACTTGATTATATGGGCCGGGTTTTGGCCAATTTTTGGGTAGGGAGGCTTCATCTCGATAGACGGGTGGGCTATCTTCAGCAGCAGCGGACAAACATAATAGGAGGGAGAGGCATAAAAATGTTTTGACCATAGTTTAACTGAGCGTGTTTCAAAGAAGGCGCAATCAGAAATGGCATCACACCACGCATTAAAACAAAGGAGATTTAAAGTTTCGGTTTGTAGCGTTTAGTTCGGTTTGTAGCTGGCTGTTTGTAAATAGAGATCTATTCTCAAATGCTCTTTATCCCTTTCGTCATGCCCTGCGGCTTGATCTCTGGGGAAAATCCGCTACACCTCCCGTCCCCGCATCAACCGGCGGGCTTCAGCTATGGGAAAAACACTGTATCAAAAGGTTTGGGATGCTCACTCCGTGGGCACTCTGAGTGACGGGCGCACCCAATTGTTCATCGGGACTCACCTCATTCACGAGGTCACGAGCCCGCAGGCGTTCGGCATGATCCGTGACCTAGGTCTTACCGTGAAATATCCCAAGCGCACGTTCGCCACCATCGATCATATCGTGCCTACCGAGAATCAGGATCAACCCGCTGATCCGCTCGCTGCTGAGATGATCGATGCCATCCGCTCGAACTGCGATGATTTCGGCGTCACATATTTTGATCTGAAATCCGGTAAGCAGGGCATCGTACACGTGGTCGGGCCCGAGCAGGGGATTACGCAGCCAGGTTCCACCATCGCCTGTGGTGACTCCCATACCGCGACTCATGGAGCTTTCGGGGCTATTGCTTTTGGAATCGGCACCACCCAGGTGCGCGATGTTTTAGCTACTCAAACCATGGCGATGGAGAAGCTCAAGGTGCGCCGCATCGAGGTGAATGGAAAACTCCGCCCGGGTGTTTATGCTAAGGACGTCACTCTTCACATCATCCGCCTGCTGGGAGCAAAAGGCGGCATCGGCTACGCCTACGAATACGCTGGCGATACCTTTGATAACTTCACTATGGAAGAGCGCATGACTGTTTGCAACATGGCCATCGAAGGTGGTGCACGTTGTGGTTATGTGAATCCTGACGAAACGACTTTTGAATTCCTCAAGGGCCGTCCTTACTCGCCGACAGGTGCAGAGTGGGATGCCGCCGTTGAGCGTTGGAAATCCTTCGCTTCGGATGCCGATGCAGAATTCGACGACATCGTCAAAATCAATGCCGAAGACATCGAGCCGACTGTGACCTGGGGGATTTCTCCTGACCACGGCATTTCAATTTCTGAAAACATCCCAAGCTCAGCCGATACCGATGATGCAGAGGAAAAAATCACCATTGATGAAGCTCTCGCTTACATGAAGCTTCCTGCGGGAACTCCGATCAAAGGCATCCCTATCGATGTCGCCTTCATTGGCTCTTGCACCAATGGTCGTCTCTCCGACTTCCGCGAGACGGCAAAATTCCTCAAAGGGAAAAAGGTCGCAGCAGGGATCAAGGCGATTGCCGTTCCCGGTTCACAAATCACAGCGATCCAGTGTGAAAAAGAGGGCATCGATAAGGTCTTCGAAGAAGCAGGTTTCGAATGGCGCGCCGCTGGCTGTTCCATGTGTCTCGCCATGAACCCAGATAAGCTGATCGGTGATCAAATCTGCGCCTCTTCCTCAAATCGGAATTTCAAAGGTCGCCAAGGGTCTCCTATTGGGCGGACGGTTCTCATGTCACCTGTTATGGTCGCTGCCGCAGCGGTCGAAGGAAAGATCGCGGATGCCCGCGAGACTTTCGATGTCGAAGATCCTGCTGCCGTAGCGTAATCTATCTGGATGGCAGAAGCACTTCAATATCCTGAATCGATTTCGGTCGAAGATTATCTTTCAGGCGAACGCGTGGCTCAAGTGAGGCACGAATACGTTGATGGAAGGGTCTTTGCCATGGCGGGTGCGAGCGCGCGTCATGGCTTAGTTTCAGGAAATTTGTTTGCAGCATTGCACGGTCATCTTCGGGGCAATCCATGTCAGATTTTCGCCTCGGATATGAAAGTGCACCTGAAAAACGACCTTTCGGAGCGCTTCTACTATCCGGATCTTCTCGTCAGTTGTCAGCAAGATGAGCCAGATGATTACTATCGAGATCACCCTCAAGTGATTGTAGAGGTTCTGTCTGACTCGACTTGGCGTTATGACTTTAACGAAAAATTACCTGCCTATCAGGAGTTCGAGTCAATTAAGGAGATCGTATTTATTTCCGCAAAATCTGCTCAAGTCTACCTCTTCCAGCGTGAGAACGATTGGCGCTGTGAAAGCTTCGCTTTATTCGAAGAGATTCTATCAATTCCTTCTCTAGATTTCGAAATCGACCTTCATCAGATTTATGAAGGTGTAGAGTTCGACACTTCCCCAGCCCCTTGGCAACAAGACACCCCTCAATAAGCTCCACTTAACAATTTAATAGTTTCCACCACCATGGCTATCGAACCCATCACTAAAGTTACCGGCACTGCCATCCATGTTCCAGGATCGGACATTGATACGGACCGGATTATCCCTGCTCGTTTCATGAAGTGCGTCACCTTTGACGGACTCGGCGAGTTTGCCTTCTACGACGTGCGCTTTGATCCTGTCACAGGAGAAAAGACAGATCACCCGCTGAACGACTCTCGTTTTGACGCTGCGACCATTATGCTCACCGGCATCAACTTTGGCTGCGGATCATCTCGTGAGCACGCTCCTCAATCTCTCGCGAAGTACGGCTTTAAGGCGATTGTCGCTGAGTCCTATGCTGAGATTTTCTTTGGGAACTCTACCACTCTTGGCATGCCCTGTGTTATTGCTAAGAAGGAAGATCTGGATCCTCTCAAAGCTGCAGTCGAAGCAGACCCTTCTCTCGAGGTCAGTATCGATTTGGAGGCACTTACCGTTTCTGGTGGCGACATCACAATCCCGGTGACCATTCCAGATTCTGCTCGTCAGGCACTGACTTCTGGGAAATACGATCCCATCGCGGAGCTTCTCGAAAACAAGGAAAAGATCGAAGCGACTGCGGCGAATCTTGCCTACGTTGAGTAGACTCTGAGCTGTTTATCTTTCAACAAAAGGCCGGTGGAAGTTAATTCCACGGGCCTTTTTTTGCGAAGCAAAGTCCGCGCTATAGCGGAGGCTTGCCACGGGGAGAATCAAAAATCCCGAGTAAGATTTAAAATAAGGTATCTCATCTACGAAGATCGACAGTTATCTTGCAATTTGTTTTAACAAGACTCCCATGCACATCATTTAACGATGCGTCTACTCATAGGAACTAGCGGATTACTCCACGTTCGGAATCCCCAATGAAATCGAGAAGTTCTTTCACTCGGGGCTCATTTTTAAGCTCTGCTGGAATGGCGTCGAGCGCCTCGCTGAAATTGATTTCCTTCTTCAGAAAGAGCTTTTTGTAAGCCGATTTGATGCTGCGGATTTCCTCGTTTGAGAAGCCGCGGCGTTGGAGACCGACTTGGTTCACCCCGCGAACTTGGGCGGGATTCCCATCAATAATCATGAAGGGCGGGACGTCTTGGACGATCTTGGTGATTCCCCCAACGATAGCATGGTCCCCGATGCGACAGAACTGATGAACTCCCGCGAGACCCGAAACGATGACATGATTCCCTACTTCAACATGCCCGCCAAGAGTGCCATTGTTAGAAAGAATATTATGGTCTCCCAGCTGGCAATCATGGGCGACGTGTGAGTAGGAAAGAAAGAGGTTCCCGTCCCCGATTCGGGTGGGAATGGCTTCGATAGTCCCACGATGAACGGTCACGTTTTCACGAAAGACGTTCCGATTTCCAACTTCTAGATATGTCGGTTCTCCCTCGTACTTCAGATCCTGAGATTTGGTTCCAACCGCGGCGAAGGGGAAAAATTCGTTCTCCTCTCCGAAATGGCTCCGTCCATGAAGGACGACGTGAGAGTGAAGCTTACAGCGATCCCCCAAAGTTACCCCTGCTTCAACGACACAGTATGGCCCTATTTCACATCCGACTCCGATTTCGGCATCGGCGGAAATGATGGCACTGGGATGAATCATTGGGCGGAGAAACGAAATTACGGACGAATTTCCCAGACCTCACAGACCTGGTTACTCAGATTCTCAGAGCCGAAGCGATCGGTCTCGCCGAGGTAGACTGCTTGGACATTTTGCCCCCTACGCTTGAGGTGGTTTACGACAGATGCGGTCCGGATAGAACGCTTCCTGGAAAGCTCACGATTATTCTGCAGATCTCCACTTCCGGAGGCATATCCGACGACGAGAAAGAAGGCTCCCTCTGGAGAAGTTGAGATGACGTTTTCGATATGTGATTCGTGCTTAGGATCGAGAGCAGAGCTTCCGGTTTTAAACGATGCAGTTTCCATGACGCGAGCCTTCATATCCTGCTCGATACGGCGATATGCCTGCTGGAGGGCTGCGGGGCTATTGCCCTCGAGACGAACGAGTTCCTGAAAGAGGCTAGCGGCCCGTGGGGAAAGATTTTCCCGATCAACAAAAAGCTTAGAACTACTGTCCATCTTAGCACGGAGTTCCTGAATCTCAGCACGGAGGCGGCGGTTTTCTGGAAGGAGTTTTCGAAGTTCATCGAGCTGATCACGGTCGACCATGTCAGTCATGTTTGCCTTGAGCTGGGCGAGCTGGAGGCGGAGTTCCTCTCGCTCCTGCTTGATGCCATTGATCTGCTCTCGCAAGCGCGCGACAGTGCCTTGATCTACACTATTTCCGAGTTGCTCAGTGAGTGATTGAATACGGGCCTGCTGACTCTGGAGCTGTGCCTGGAGCCCCGCGAGTTGGCTCTGAGCATTTTGAGCCTGGGCGAGCTGGCTTTTGAGATTCCCGATCTGGACGTAAAGATCTTGTTGAGCTGCTTCAGAACCACGGAGACGGGTAAGCTCTCCCTGCGTCGCATTAATGTATCTGAGAAGAGCTTCGGCATCGCGCTTGATATTTCCAGCGAGGATATTGCCATCCTGAGCTCCGGTGATGCCGAGCACGGCGGCCATTTCGGCATCGCGTGCTTTTTCAGCAGCTTCCCGCTCTTTAAGAAGATCTTGATTTTTTTCCTTTTGACCGAAGCCAAAGCTTCCTGACTGCTGACTGATCACAAGCAGGAGAAGCAGGAGCACTACGGCTCCCATAACGATACCGATGATCAGGTTTTGATTCGAAGCAGGGGTAACAGCCTGTGCGACTGGTGCGGGCTGCGGGGTTGGATTTGGGTCTTGGTGATCGGCCATATTCGTAACTGACGTGGTGTGGTTGCGGGACTCTGGGCAAGTTTTTGAAAAATGAAATTCAAAAGTCGCGTTCTGGACGCAAGAATTCCCTCTCATCTATGTGGAAGTTTTTATTACTTGTCGGTCTTCTTCCGCTAATTCTCTCATTTTTTGCCCGGAAATACTTCTGTGATCGGGTATTGAGGCGTTATGAGGAGGAGAAAATCACCCCCTCCGCAAAGAGTTTTGCTAAGTCTGTTATCCAATGTGGAGAGGTAAAAGGCGTGGAAGTCGTCGCGAAACGGCGCCTCTTTCTTCGGGTGAAACCAGATGAAGTGATCATTCCACCCGCTATTATCGATTCCAAGCTCGCTTCAAACGTCGCCGAAGCAGGACTTCGCGCCGGGCTCACCCTAATGGCGCGTCGGCAGAAAAAAGTCGTCGATTATCGTGTTTGGGCAGTGAAATTTTCCCGCTCACTCCCGTCTTACACCATCATTGTCGTGATCTTTGCTTGGTTTATGAGCGGGCTCTCGCTGGGCTGGGCCATGGGTATCGTTACGTTCTCTGCTGGCCTGGGATGCACGATGCTCTGGCTCACGCAGACCGTGGAACGTGAGGCGGCAAAGCTAGTTTCTATTTTCCTCGATGAAAAACGTCTCATCAATCGGCGTTCAGAGTCCGAGTTAGTGGAAAAGCTGGTCAAAGCACGCGCTTGGAAACGGATCTGGCCACTGTAGCCGAGGAACTTCCTCGTCCACGGGCCCTCTGGGTTCCTGAAACCCTTGATTCCATAAGTGTCCCAGGGTGGCTAGCTCTCGATAAAGGGGGGCTGCCAGAGGTGCTCAATAGAAGTAATTTCTCGGATAGAAGTAGGACGGAGCTGTTTCGCTTGAGAATCTGGATGAAACCGATACACGACGAGTCGTCAGGTAGATTTAACGAAAGAGTCAAGCGATGGAAATGTGCCGAGGTGTTAGTAAACGAGAGTTTCTTGGAGAGCTGTTAGGGACTTTTATTTTAGTTTTTTTTGGTCTTGGGAGTGTGGCGGTAGAGTTGGTGACTCCGGTAGGATTAGGGCTTCCGATTATTGCTCTGATCTGGGGGGCGGCAGTGGCGCTGGCGATTCACGTCACGGGAGGAATGAGTGGGGCCCATCTTAATCCTTCAATCACACTCGCTTTTACTGTCTGGGCAGGTTTTCCGGCCCGGAAGGTGCTCGGTTACTTTGGGGCGCAGTGGCTGGGAGCGATGTTGGCTGCGGGTGCCGTTTATCTGATTTTCCAAAATGCGATCACATCGTACGAAGCGAGTTTGGGCATTACTCGTGGACTGGCAGGTGGAGAAGCGACGGGGATGATCTTTGCTGAGTATTTTCCGAATCCGGGAGGAAAGCCTCTTGATGTGGAAATTCCGATGGTGGAGGCAGTGTGGGCTGAGTTTTGGGGAACTGCAGCTCTAGCGATGGTGGTGTTTGGGGTGGTCGCTTGGACGAAGCGGGGCTTACCAGCTCAGGTGCTGCCTAGTCTGATCGGTCTCGGCTTGGCAATTTTGATTTACCTAATCGCCCCGACGACGCAGGCGGGCTTTAATCCTGCGCGTGATCTTGGACCACGAATAGTTACGACGTTTCTCGGCTGGGGAGAAGTGCCCTTTACCACGAATGGGAGTGGGTGGTTCTGGGTCTATGTGGTGAGCCCGTTTCTAGGGGCTTTGACTGGAGGGGGCGTCGTTTCGCTGATTGAGCGTCGTTTTAGCTCTTCTTCTTAGCGAGGAAATTGATCTTTCGGGAGAAATCAGCCCAGGTGGCGAGCCCGAAGATCAGGGTCATTCCCCAGGTCCCAAAGGTGATTTCTCTGAGCGGAGAGCTGAGTTCGTGAGGCCAGGATTGAGTGATGAGAAGGTAGGCGAGAAGGGCTTGGCTAGTGAGGAAGCCAAGGCAGAACATGAGTGAGGTGCCGCGAAAGACGGCGCTGGTAGTAGAAAATCCGGGGTGGGTTTTGATCTGGTGGTTCCAGCATTTGCTCCAGCCGTATATGATGGAGAAGCTGGTGAAGGTGTTGACGATAGGTAGGGCCATTCCTTTGATCGCTTGTTTCCCACTAAAAGGGGCACCGACGGTGCGGAGCATTTCCCAGGCGCGGTGTAGGTAGACGAAGCTTAGGATGATGAAGGCTAGGCCAGAGAGTCCGGCAAGGAAGAGAACTGGGATTCTCATTTCAGCTTCTGGGATTTGTGAGCCGAAGTAAGTGAGCAGAATTACACCGATGAGGGTGCTAAGATGTACGGTGAAGGAGGCTGGCTTAAGGTGTGGGAGGTAGAGGCCTCCTGGTGGGCCATCAAGGATGGAGCGTTGAGGGCGAGTGGAAGATGATTGGGCGCTTTGTGAATCGCGATCTGCCTGATTAGCCTGTGCGGGGCGAGTGAAGTGGTCAGGGAGAAGGCCTTTGATGTCTGCGGCACGTTGAGGGACGTTATTGTTGAGCTGCCAGATTTTTGTTTCTGGTAGTAAGGCTCCTTCTAGGGCGAGGTGGCGAAGTTTTCGAAAGCTGATCGGTCCATGTTCTTTTCCCTCGCTATGGTAGAACCAACGTTCGACGGGAACTGATTGAGAGCTCATGGGTTGAAATTGCTGGGCGGATGAGAAGGACACAGTCGTGACTTTACGTTAAAGGGTAAACGTGGGGGAGGGAGAAATGCAAAAAAGTTCCCCGGCTCTTACGTTCAAGAAGCCGGGGAATTGAGAGGTGAATGAGTGGACTAGAAGTGAATCGCGTGTCCATCCGCATCCAGAGTCGCCTCATGGATCGCCTCTGCGA
>CALGMJ010000188.1 GCA_937958875.1 uncultured Verrucomicrobiales bacterium
GCATATTCAAGAAGTGCCGATCATTGTCCTGAAAAAGGAATTCCCCTGACTTGCTTCGTCTTCCGCGAAATTCTAAATCGAGCCCCTACAATTTTTCATGAGCACGCTTCCTCCCGAACATCTCGATATTATCACCAGTGAACTTGGCCTGAGTGCAAGTTCAGTTTCTACAACTGCTAAGCTATTGGGCGAAGGAGCCACCGTCCCATTTATTGCTCGCTACCGGAAAGAAGCTACGGGCTCCCTTGATGAAGTTCAGATTCAAGCCATTCGAGACCGGATCCAACAGCTTGCTGATTTAGATTATCGTCGCAAGACCATCCTTAAGTCACTGGAAGAGCGAAAACTCCTAACGCCTGAGTTAAAGAAGAAAATCCTCGCCGCTAAGACGATGAATAATCTGGAGGATATTTTTGCGCCTTACCGTCCTAAGAGACAGACCCGTGCGACGAAGGCGAAAGAGAAGGGGCTTGAACCTCTCGCTGATTGGTTACTAGAGAATCAGGAAGCAGATCCTGAAGCAGAGGCGAAAGACTATCTTAACGAGGAAAAAGAGGTCTCTACTGCGGCAGAAGCTCTCGATGGAGCTCGCGATATTATCGCGGAACGCGTGGCGGATCATGCTGAGTTGCGTGAAAAAGTACGAAGCCTTTACGAAGAGGAAAGTCAGGTCACTTCACGGGTGATGTATGGTAAGGAAGAAGATCCGGCCGCCGCAAAATTCCGTGACTACTTTGAATGGAGTGAGGCATTTCAGAATGTCCCATCTCACCGTATGCTTGCGATGCGTCGCGGAGAAAAGGAAATGGTTCTCTTTATGCGCGTTGAGCTGCCTGTTGAACGCGTCCATGCGGAAGCGGTTCCTATTTGGGTTTCTGGGAAGGGGGAGGCTGCAGAGCAGGTTCGACTGGCTGTTGAAGATGGTTGCAAACGCCTCCTGATGTCTTCCATGGAAACTGAAATGCGGATGCAGGGTAAAAAGCAGGCTGATGAAACTGCGATCAAAGTTTTCGCAGATAATTTACGTGAACTTCTCCTGGCTTCACCGTTAGGGCGGCTCAAAGTCCTCGCGATCGATCCTGCTTTTCGAACTGGCTGTAAGACCGTGGTTCTCGACGCTCAAGGCTCACTCCTACATCACACTGTCCTTCATGCCACTGCGGGTTCGCAGCGGCAGGCTCTTGAAGCGGGTGAGGAGGTCAAACATCTCGTGAAAACTTACGGAATTCAGGCCATTGCAATTGGAAACGGCACCGCGAGTCGCGAGACTGAGACCTTTGTGAAGAAGCTGAAGCTGCCAGCCTCCATCCCAGTTGTCGTAGTGAATGAAAGCGGAGCTTCCATTTATTCGGCCTCCGAAGTCGCACGTGAGGAATTTCCGAATGAAGATGTTACCGTCCGCGGAGCGGTAAGTATTGGTCGCCGTCTGATGGACCCGCTTTCTGAATTGGTGAAAATTGATCCTAAGGCGATTGGAGTAGGGCAGTATCAGCATGATGTTGATCAACGTCTTCTCAAAGCCGGACTCGATGATGTCGTGGTCAGCTGCGTTAATGGTGTCGGTGTCGAGCTCAACACTGCTTCGAAGAAGTTGCTCTCATACGTTTCTGGGCTGAATGATACACTCGCTGGAAACATTGTCGCATGGCGTGAAGAAAATGGACCTTTTCAAACACGCAAAGAGCTTAAAAAAGTGAATCGCCTGGGAGAGAAAGCCTTTGAGCAAGCCGCTGGATTCTTGCGTATTCGCGAGGCGAGTAACCCACTTGATGCTTCTGCCGTTCATCCAGAACGCTACCGACTCGTAGAGCGTATGGCTGCCGATCTCGGTTGTGAAGTGGCGGATCTTATCAAGCAAGATAGCCTGCGTAAGAAAATCGATCTCAAAAAATACGTCGACGAAGAAGTGGGTCTACCGACTTTAAAAGACATCATTGATGAGCTTTCGCGTCCGGGGCGAGATCCTCGCAAAGCTTTTGAAGCTTTCTCCTTTGCAGAAGGAGTTGAGAAGCCCGGGGACTTAAGTGACGGAATGCGACTTCCTGGGATTGTCACCAATGTGACGGCTTTTGGTGCGTTTGTGGATGTAGGGGTGCATCAGGATGGTCTGGTGCATGTGAGTCAGTTGGCAGATCACTTTGTCAAAGATCCTGCCGAAGTCGTGAAAGTCGGGCAAAAAGTGCAAGTCACCGTCACTGAGATAGACCTTTCTCGAAATCGGATTTCTCTTTCGATGAAGTCGGCTCCCGATCGTGACGGGGGAGAGCACCGAGGCGGCGGTGGCGGAAATCGAAATTCACGTCAGGACAGATCTCGCCCTCAAAATCGCCGTCCTCAGCGGTCTCAGAGCCAGAGGCAGCAAAAGCCAGAGACTGATTGGTTTACGCAGGCGATGAATCAGGCGAAGAAGAAATAATCTCAGATTGCTTGGTCATTGGACCGTAGTTGCACATCGTTGATTTCTACTCCCTTCGGGGCCGAGAGAATGTGCAGCGCGGTCTTAGCGATATCATCCGGGGTAAGCATCGTCATGGTCTCACGGGTTTGCTTAAGCTGTTGTTCCCGGCCTTCAAAGTAGATGTCCAGTAACGGAGTGTCGACAAAGCCTGGTGAAATTGAGGATACGCGGGTGGCATTTCCTACACCCTTCAGTTCTGCTCGGAGAGCCTCGGTAATGGCACGTACGGCAAATTTAGTAGCGGCATAGAATCCGCCCGACGGAGGGACTCGGTGTCCAGACATGGATGAAATATTGAGGATATGGCCACCGGTTTTTGGAAAAAGTTTTAGTGCTTTTTGTGAGCAGAGGGAGAGTCCCTGGACATTAATTTTCCACATTGCTTCCCACTGCGTAGGATCGCCGGTCGTGATGGGTGAGAGGTGGGCAAGGCCAGCGTTATTGACGAGAATATCGAGCGTTTCAATTTTACCGAAAGCGGTTTCGATTTCACTGGGTTCAGAGAGATCGCAGGAAATAGGGATGATCTCTGAAGGCAATTTTTCGATGGAGCGACAGAGTCCAAGGACTCTGGCCCCATTTTTAATGAGTAATTCTGCCATCGCCAGACCGATGCCAGAAGAAGCGCCAGTGATGAGAATTGTTTTTCCGTTCAACATGAGCTCGAGATTAGGTGTGAAAAGCCCTGAAGACAACAGGCTCTCACCGAGAATTTGGCTGAGTGATTGTGAGCTGAAAGGAAATGAACTCGGAATCCCTTTTCAGAGATTCACGAGCTGCAAATAGTTGAAGGCCTAAGATGTTCCTTTACGGCTTTATCTCTCCCTGAAGTCGGAAGAAGTTACTGCCTTCACCGATCGGAACATTGGTTCGTAGGAGTTGTTGATCGTCTAGCATGCCATCAGCTTGCATTGAGAGAGGGAACCATGCTCTGAGATCGGTAGAGTGCTGCATCGTCAGTTCGATGTCGTCCTTCCCTAAAGCCATTGTGAGGGCGAGCTCGATTTCATTTTGATTTAAGGTGAAATCAAAGAGGCTGTCTGCGTCTGCCTGTGTGGGATTCAAGTCAAAGGCGTATTCCAGAAGGTTGGCAATTCCGTCTCCATCTGAATCAACGTATGGTTGGAGGTATCCTCGATTGAATGCCCACTCAGCGAAACCGCCATTGGGGTCGACAGTGCCTGCTGATGGGGATTGGGCTTCCCAGTTGATGAAATCATTTCCGTAAGCGTAGTTTGATTTACGTGCCAGTGATGATCCTTGACCAGCAGCAGCGGTGGGCCAGGGGGCATTATTATCATAGTTGACCCGATCCACTCGAACGTATGAAAGGAATCCATTATTATCGAGAGGTCCTGAGCGTTCCAGTTGGACCGTCTCTCCGCCATTTGAAAGGCGGCCAGAGGTCCACTGAAAGACCGGTAAGTCTACAGGTAGGTTATAGCTTGCGAGGGCATTAATATTTTGAACAAGCAGCACCGTGTCTCCTGGTTGGAGCACAGGTGCGCCTGCAGGGAAGGTGTAATCGATTCCATTTCCGATTCGCCAAGAAATCGCACCTGATAGATCGACGGGTTGGTTACTGATATTTAGAATTTCAAGATACTCGGATGCTGAACTATCAGCAGGCTCGTACATGATTTCTGAGATTACCAGAGGGCCTAAAGCAGGGCTGCCATTTGGAGCTGCGGGGGTGGGAGTATGCTGAGCTACAAAGTTGTAGCTATCGGTGCTTTCTTTAAAGTAAAAGCCGAGGGTCTGTCCCTCGAGTGAGGCTCCAAAGTTTTCCCGAAAGCGATAGTCTGTGAGTGTTTCTCCTACTGCAGAGCTGAGATGAACCGTTTCTCCGGTATCACTGAGTGAAAAGCTAACTCGTTTTCCTGGGTCTACGCTAGAAGAGCCGAAATGCATGTCTTCATAGAAGACGAGATACCCACGAGCTGGGATGATGGTTCCATCTGCGATGCGGTATTTTAAAAGATCCGAGCCATCATCACTCAGATACCAACCGCTGATATCGGTATCCTCATCTGAGCGGTTATGAAGTTCGAGCCAATCAACTTCTGGGCCTGAATTTGCTAAAACTTCATTGATGACAATGGAGTTGTCTAAGAGGAAGGGGTAATCATTAGGGTCAAATTGATAGAGGGCTCCTCGATCTGCCCGGCTGTTATCAGGGTCGAGCTCATGATTCGGATCTCCGGTATCACGAGCAGGAGAATTTGCCTGTAAGGAAAAATCAAGCTGATCTGCATCAGTGAAAGCTGGTTCGATGACAAGGTTCTCGACTCCGGGTAGTGCTGCGGTGTCGCTCAGGCTATAGCTGATCACGACATTTGAAAATGTGTCTGAGCTGACCGGGAATTTTGATCCAGAAAAGATAGTGTTGGTAACGGTGGCAAAGCCGCCGCCAGATCCAAAGTTTTTCTCAAAAACAGCAATGCCTGAGTTGCAGTTTACGAAAGTGTTTTGGTCGCTCAATACCGTTGATCCTTCATCCTTGATTCCGATGCCTTGGTCACAACCCACGATGAGATTATTCTTTGCAATTACCGATGATCCTTGGCCTACGGAGATCCCTTTATCCGAGTTGAAGTAAATGCGATTTCCTTCCACCAGCACATTGACGCATTGTTCCCCAGTATCGATACCATCGCTGTTAAAGCCGAAGAACCGATAGATACGACAATCTTGAATAAGCCCATTAACGACGCCATCGTAGTCAATGGCATCAGTGTCTGGAGAGTCATTGCCGGTGAAAGTACAGCGAATCGTCTGCGCTTGCCCCTGTTTTACATTGAGTCCGTCTCCAGTGATGGGGATATCGATGAGGCTGTCGCGTAAAATAAGACTGCCGCCGCGGAAGAAGAGGGGAGCGAGGCCATCAGAGATATCTAAAAATTCGATGACGAGCTGGGCTCCTAATCCAGAAATCGCGGCGGGGTAAGTCAGCGGATCAGCTCCCCGAGAAGCGTTGCGCACGACTAGGTGAGAGAGGGTCGATTCAGTGGCTGGAGTTTCAAAAGACAGCCCGCCCCAGGAGGCTCCTCGCAGGCCCACTAGCTCTACGGGTGCGGCTTCTGAACCAGCAACGAGTAAGGTTCCCTGAACTCTGATGTTTTGCTGGCGAGCGATCTCGACTCGTGCACCGGCCTCCATGGTGAGGGTGACTCCTGCTGGGATGATTAGGTCAGAGGTAATCACATAGGGAGAATCCGCTGCGGTGAACGTCATATTTGCCGCGAGAGTCCCTCCTACTTCGCTGCCGGAGGCTGGGATAAAACGGGCCTGTAAGGTGGAGGCTTGAGCAAAGGATGTTCGTAATACCGCGCCCTCTGTCCGCCCGACCCAACCATCAAAGCGAAAACCGGGAGCAGGGATAGCTTCAATCTCAATGTCTAGGTTTGGAAAAATCTCTAAAGTGGAAGGGCTGACCGGGACTCCTTCGATTTCGAAAGAACCACCACTTTGTGTAGTAGCTAGGGTCAGGGGGACGGCAGTGCTGAGATTCAGGAGACTACTGATTTCAGCCAGCATCCCACTACTGCGATCACGGGCAAAATTCCTCATGCGAGCGAGGGCCCCGTTATACTCCCCATTTGTAGGAGTGCCCCAACGGCTTTGTTGGCGGGCCCGCTCTACCTCTGCGATTGCACCAAGTTCAGTGATCAGGTTGACGATGCGATTTTCCTCAAAGGTGGTATGCATTTGGGCAGCGCTTCTCTGAGCAAAAAGACGTTGGAACTCAGGGTGGTCATTGAGGAGCGTGATTAAAGTATCGTCTCTCCAGAGGGCATTTAGGATTGGTAAGTCTCGCGTGTTTCCGAAGGTACGATCCATATCAGGGATAAAATAACGCCACTTACCGCCGGGTTGAGAGTCTTTCCAGACTTCCCGATTGCCCGCCCAGCTACTATTTCTACCGTAGCTCTCGGCGAGGACAAAGTCGGCCGCACTTTTTAGATCAACTTCTCGTTGAACTTGGGTCCAGATTTCAGG
>CALGMJ010000189.1 GCA_937958875.1 uncultured Verrucomicrobiales bacterium
GCGACATCTCATTTCCCGTGAGCAGGCTGCACGAAATGAAGGTTCTGGCTCGGTGGTGAATCGGAAGCAGACTCTTTCGCTGATGATTAACGAAGAGGATCATCTGAGAATTCAGGCCATCCGTCCTTCATTACAGCTGAAACAGGCATACAAGCTAGCTCTCTCGACAGATGCCTTTCTGGAGCAAGAACTCAATTTCGCGTTCCACTCTCGGTGGGGTTACCTGACAGCTTGCCCAACAAATCTGGGAACAGGAATGCGTGCTTCCTCGATGCTCCATCTACCTGGTCTCGTTTTGAGTGATCAAATCGGTCAGGTTTTAAAAGGCATAGGAAAGCTCGGTCTCGCAGTGCGCGGAATTTATGGTGAAGGTACGGAATCTTTGGGGAATCTTTATCAGATTTCTAATCAATCGACCCTCGGTGAGAGTGAAGAAGCGATCTTGGACCGCCTTCAGCGAGTGATCGGAGATGTGGCACGTTATGAGCAGCAAGCGAGGGATAAACTCATGGAGACTGACCCTATCATGGTGCGCGATCAGATTGGTCGGGCCGCTGGTATTCTTGGTTACGCGCACATTATTTCCTCTAAAGAGGCGCTGAATCATCTTTCCATGCTGCGCCTGGGCGCAGATATCGGGATTATGGATCCAGCTGTAGTCGAAATTTGTGATCGCTTATTTATGGAGACTCAGCCAGCCCACCTTCAGTGGCGCAGCGGCCACAAACTTTCCCCAGAAAGTCGCGATGTTATTCGTGCAAAGATGATTGGCGACCAGTTGCAAAGCGTGCTCGCCCCTGCTATTAATATTTTAGAAGACGAAAGCAATCCCCCAGAACGCGATTCCTGATTATGAATAATTTCACTCCACGAGCCCAACAAGTTCTCGCGCTGTCCCGAAAGGAGGCAGACCGTTTTAATCACAACTACATCGGCACTGAGCATGTTTTGCTCGGCCTTATCAAACTCGGACAAGGAGTCGCGGTGAGCGTGCTCCAGCGTATGGGTCTAGAACTAGAACAAGTTCGCCATGAGGTTGAGAAAGAAGTCGGTACCGGTCCGGAACAAAAAGCTTCCTCTAATATCCCTTATACTCCGCGTGTTAAAAAAGTGCTTACCTTGGCCAACAAGGAAGCAAAAGCGCTGAATCACTCTTATGTCGGGACGGAGCATATCCTGCTCGGTCTACTCAGGGAGGGGGAAGGCATGGCCGCACGGGTTCTACAGAGCCTGAATGTTGATTTGCAGACAACTCGAAATGAGATTCTCGCTGAAATCGATCCTAACTTCGAGCCCGCTGATGATGACTTCGACTTCGATGATGACGATGAGGAAGATATCGATCTCGAGGAAATTGCTGGTGCTGTAGGAGAGGGAGAAGGGGATGGAAAGACGAAGACTCCAGCTCTGAAAGCCTTTGGGCGAAATCTTACCAAGCTTGCTAAAAATGGTGAGCTAGATCCCGTCATTGGGCGTGAATCTGAAATCGAACGAGTCATTCAAATCCTCTGCCGTCGGACTAAAAATAATCCCGTTCTAGTCGGTGAGGCTGGCGTTGGTAAAACGGCTATCGTCGAAGGCCTCGCCCAGGAGATCGCCGCAGGGGATGTGCCTGAAATTCTTCGTGATAAGAAGGTCGTTACCCTCGATCTCGCCCTCATGGTCGCGGGAACCAAATACCGTGGTCAGTTTGAGGAACGCATAAAGGCGGTCATGGATGAGATTAAAAAGGTTGGGAATGTCATCTTATTTATCGACGAGCTTCACACCATCGTAGGTGCGGGTTCTGCCGAAGGTGCGATGGACGCTTCTAACATCATCAAGCCTGCCTTGAGCCGTTCTGAGCTTCAGTGTGTTGGAGCCACGACCCTGAACGAATTCCGTAAATACATCGAAAAGGATGCCGCTCTTGAGCGTCGTTTTCAGCAGGTGAAGGTTGAAGAACCTTCAGTGGAGGATGCGATCTTGATCATGAAAGGACTTCGCGGGAAGTATGAGAGTCACCACAAGGTCCGCTACCTTGATGATGCTCTTGAGGCCTCGGTGAAGCTGACCTCGCGCTATCTCACGAGTCGTTTCCTTCCTGATAAATCGATCGATGTCATCGATGAAGCTGGCGCACGAGCTCGCATTACTACCATGACTCGTCCGCCAGAGCTTAAAGATCTTCAGATGCGGATCGATGAGATTAACGTGCAAAAAGTTGATGCCATCAATGAACAGGATTTTGAAAAAGCCGCCTCTCTTCGTGATGAGGAAAAGAGCACTAAGAAAGAGCTCGAAGATCGTTTAGAATCCTGGAAGGGGGATTCTGAGGAAAAAATCGTAGAGATCACTGAAGATGACATCATGCACGTTGTCGGAAAGTGGACCGGAGTTCCACTTCAGCGCATGGAGACTGCGGAAGCGAAGAAGCTTCTCACAATGGAGTCTGATTTAAAAAAATCGATCATTGGGCAGGAAGTAGCCGTTACCGCGATTTCGAAAGCGCTTCGTCGTTCACGTGCCGATCTTAAAGACCCGCGTCGTCCCATTGGTTCTTTCCTTTTCTTGGGGCCGACTGGAGTGGGTAAGACCTATCTCGCTCGAAAGTTAGCGAAATTCATGTTCGGAGACACCGATGCTCTCATTCAGCTCGATATGTCTGAATACATGGAGAAATTCACCGCGAGTCGTCTGATCGGTTCGCCTCCAGGCTACGTCGGCTATGAAGAAGGGGGGCAGCTCTCTGAGGCCGTTCGCCGTCGTCCTTACTCTGTCGTCCTCTTTGATGAGGTCGAGAAAGCGCACCCTGATGTGATGAATCTTCTTCTTCAAATTTTGGAAGAAGGCATGGTGACTGATAGCTTTGGGCGTAAAATTGATTTCCGTAATACTATCATCATCCTGACTTCAAATGTCGGTGCTGAGAGCATCAAGCGTCAGACGTCGCTTGGCTTTGGGGCCATGAACGAAGACGAGGCTGATTATGAAGGCATGAAAGGGAAGATTGAAGGAATCGCTAAGAAGCACTTCCGTCCTGAGTTTCTCAATCGTCTCGATGAGCTCGTCGTTTTCCATATGTTGGAGAAAGAGCATCTCAATTCCATCGTTGATCTGGAAGTGGCGAAACTTGTGGAAAGACTTGCTGAGAAGGAAATCACACTTGAGCTTGAAAGTTCTGGCCGTGACCTGCTCGTCACCGAGGGTTATGCTCCTGAGTATGGAGCTCGCCCGATGCGTAGAGCTGTAGAGCGCTATTTAGAAGATCCTCTTGCGGAAGCTCTTCTCGCTGGTGAAATCACCGCTGGAGACACCGTCGTCGCTAGTTGTGAAAAGGATGCCAAAGAGCTAAGTCTCAAACCAAAGTCTTCTCCTGAAGTGGAGGCGGCGACCAGCTGATTTTACCGACTGTTTCTTTTATAACAAAAGAGCCCTGGCTTTCATTAGGAAGTCAGGGCTTTTTTTATTCGCGGTAGGGGCCAATACCCCGAAGCTTACTCCGTTTAAATCTTTTTTAAGATTCTACAATGCCTCGGAGCTTACTGCGGGGGGCTTTACTTTTGTGAAAATGATTGCCTGAGAGAAAAAAGATTCGCTCTAGGCTCGACAAAAAGCCCATTTGAGGCATACCAAGCGCCCTCTTTTAGAGTGACGTAACATGAAAGATCTCACCAAATATCGGAACATCGGCATCTTCGCGCACGTGGATGCAGGCAAGACCACCACCACTGAGCGTATTCTTAAGCTGACTGGAAAGATTCACAAGACAGGTGAGGTGCACGATGGTGCTGCGACGACTGACTTCATGGAGCAGGAGCAGGAGCGTGGAATTACCATTCAATCCGCTGCGACCACTTGTTTCTGGAATGACCACCGCCTCAATATCATTGATACCCCAGGACACGTTGACTTCACAATTGAAGTTTACCGTTCCCTCAAGGTTCTCGACGGTGGCGTCGGTGTTTTCTGTGGATCTGGCGGTGTTGAACCCCAGTCCGAGACAAACTGGCGTTATGCGAATGAGTCTGGCGTAGCTCGTGTGATCTACGTGAACAAGCTCGACCGTATGGGCGCAGATTTCTACCGCGTAGTCGATCAGGTTAGAAACGTGCTGGGTGCAAAACCACTCGTGATGACTCTGCCGATCGGAATCGAAGACGACTTCAAAGGAGTTGTCGATATTCTCGAAGAGAAAGCTTACATCTGGGATGATACAGGCAATCCAGAAGCTTTCGAGGTCACTGATGTTCCTGCTGACCTTGTTGACAAGGTTGCGGAATACCGCGAACAGCTCATCGAAACTGCAGTCGAAGTAGATGACGAGGTCATGGAAGCCTATCTCGACGGAAACGTTCCTGACATTGCGACCATCAAGAAGTGTGTTCGTAAGGGAACGATCGATCTTGAGTTTTTCCCAACTTTCTGTGGTTCTGCTTTCAAGAACAAGGGTGTCCAGAATGTGCTTAACGCCGTTGTTGACTACCTTCCAAACCCAACTGAGGTGAAGCCTCAGCCGGAAGTGGACGAAGAAGGAAATGAGACTGGTGTTTTCGCGGAAGTGAAAACAGACGCTCCTTTCCGTGCGCTGGCTTTCAAGATCATGGATGATCAGTTTGGTGCGCTCACTTTCACTCGTATTTACTCAGGTGTTCTTAATAAAGGGGATACTATCCTGAATAGTTTCACTGGTAAGACTGAGCGTGTTGGCCGTCTCGTTGAGATGCATGCGGATTCACGTGAGGAGCTTGATAGCGCCCAAGCGGGTGACATTATCGCTCTCGTTGGTCTTAAGAATGTTCAGACCGGTCACACCCTTTGTGATCAGAAAAACCCTGCGACTTTGGAGCCAATGGTCTTCCCAGATCCCGTGATCTCGGTTGCCGTTGCTGCTAAAGATAAGGCTAATGCCGAGAAGCTTGGTATCGCTCTGGGTAAGATGATCCAGGAAGATCCTTCTTTCCGTGTTGAGACTGATCAGGATTCTGGTGAGACCATTCTCCGTGGAATGGGTGAGCTTCACCTTGATATTAAAGTCGATATCCTCAAGCGGACTCACAAGGTTGAGGTTGAGGTTGGTAAGCCACAGGTCGCCTATCGTGAGTCAATCACTAAGAAAATCGACGATAGCTACACGCACAAGAAGCAGTCCGGTGGTTCTGGTCAGTTCGCTAAGATCGACTACACTATTGAGCCTCTTGAGCCAGGTGAGTCTGAAAAAGGTTTCGAGTTCGTGTCCACTGTGGTGGGGGGTAATGTTCCTAAGGAATACTTCCCAGCCGTTGAGAAAGGTTTCCGCCTTTCTAAGGACAAGGGTGTGCTTGCGGGTTACCCATGTTTGGACTTCAAAGTGACTCTTACTGATGGTGGACACCACGCGGTTGACTCCTCGGCTGTTGCTTTCGAAATCGCGGCAAAGGCTGCGTATCGTCAGTCTATGCCTAAGGCTGGAGCTCAGATCCTTGAACCAGTGATGAAGCTGGACGTCTTTACTCCAGAAGATCACGTTGGTGATGTGATTGGTGATTTGAATCGTCGTCGCGGCATGATCCAGTCTCAAGAGTCTGGTCCTACTGGTGTTCGTATCAAGGCTCAGGCCCCACTTGGTGAAATGTTCGGATACATCGGTGATCTGCGCACCATGACTTCTGGTCGTGGTCAGTTCTCCATGGAGTTCGATCACTACGCACCATGTCCGAAGAACATCTCTGATGAGGTGATCAAGGAAGCGGCAGAGCGCGACGGGAAGTAAATTGCCCACGCACTCCGTAGTTAAATCTAATCAAAAGGCATCCCTTAACCCGGGGTGCCTTTTTTTGTCACAACAATTCAAGAGGCCAGTTTTCTAAGTTCGCCTTTCTTATCTTCCGCTCCTTCTCTATGTTTTTCTGCGATGGAAATTGATCCGGAAGAAGAACCTAAAATCTACCTGTTGCCAAATTTGATGACCGCAGGGAATTTACTCTGTGGTTTTTTAGCCATCCTCACCATTTTCAAGGGGATGCAGGTAGAAAGTCTCATAGGCGCGAAAGACTATTACCAGACAGCGATGCTTTATATTTTTGGGTCCTGTCTTTTTGACCTTTTGGATGGTCGTCTTGCTCGACTTGGAGGGCAGGAGTCGCCTTTCGGGCAAGAGTTTGACTCTCTTGCAGATATGGTGTCCTTTGGCTTAGCTCCTGCAATGTTGGTGTCTCGGGCAGTCTTAGCGGATTTGGAGTTTAAGACATCTTTTGATCCTACAGGCAGCGGTATCACGTGGGCCATTGCTTTCGTTTATCTGTTGTGCGGTGGGATTCGTCTTGCTCGCTTTAATTGTCTCGCTCGGATGGGCGGGGGGAGTAGTGACTTCCGAGGAATACCGATTCCAATGGCCGCAGGTTTCGTGGCTTCCTTGGTTTTCATCATCATTAGCTTTCACGAAAATTCCCGCAGCATTGGATCGATGTCCTACGTTTTGGCTGCGATGATTTTGGGAATTTCCTTCCTCATGGTGAGTAATGTGCGCTATCCCAGTTTTAAAAAGATCGATCTTAAAACGAGGGTTAAGGTGCCGACACTCTTATTTTGTGGCATTGGGTTAGCGATTCTTATGAAGTTCCCGGTTTACGCTCCAACGCTTCTTTTTATAGGCTATCTCTTGATTCCAGTTTTCCGTTGGCGAAAGGGAAAGATGGAGTCATGATTTTTTAAAATATCACTACGGATTTGAATTATTTTTCAAAAGTTATTGAAATTTAATTGACCTTAAAGATCAGATGTCCCATAAGTCCGACAGAGTTTAGGTATTTTTATGAATTTGGGCAGAAATTTTATAATCAGAGCGACATTTATCGTGTTGCTTCTTGGATGTTCTGCCAACGCTGTAACTCATACCGTACGTGCTAAAGAGACTTTTTATTCGATCGCCAAGCGTCACGGAGTCAGCGTTCAGTCGTTGATGGCTAAAAACGGATTTTCTGATCCACGGAAGCTCTATATTGGGAAACGATTGACCATTCCCTCTAAGGTAACGGCTAAACCATCTCGGAAGAAGGCGACTAAAAAAGTGGCTACCAAAGCGACAAAATATCGTCGGCCTTCAAGTTCTAAGTTTCGAGTCATCGTTGATCCAGGGCATGGAGGTCGTGATATGGGAGCCTATTGGTATGGAGTCCGTGAATCGGATCTCAACATGAGAGTTGCGCGTCGGGTGGAAGCGAGTTTGAAGTCACGGGGTTACCCGGTGACCATGACAAGACGGAGTGATATTTTCATCTCACTTTCTAGGCGCTCTCAAATTGCCAATCGGTATCGGAACGCAATTTTTGTTAGTATTCACTTTAACGCGACTAAGAATACCCGAGTTAGTGGTGCTGAGACGTACTACGCCGGCAAGAAGAGTCGGTATCTTGCCAAGTGTATTCAAAGTCAGCTTATCAAACGGCTGAAAGTGAAGAATAGAGGTGTGCGATACGGTCGTTATGCTGTTCTACGCTCTACGAAGTGTCCGGCGGTTCTTGTGGAGTGCGGCTTTATCAGTAATTCAGCCGAGAGACGTCGCTGTAAATCGAATCATTTTCAGTCGCAGGCGGCGCGTTCGATCGTTAGCGGAATCGAGCGCTACGATCGAGTTTACTAAAAGCCTCACGGGCTTTGTCATAAAAAAGCAGAGCTGGTGATTCACCAGCTCTGCTCTTTAAATTTTTTAGGGGTTCAATGAAATAAGTCTATTTCAAATGAGGATAGATTTTCTCGAGAGCATTTGCCGAGGTAAGCCCGTGTTTTTCACGAAGAATCTCAGGCTTGCCGTGCTCAATAAATTCATCGGGCCAGGCAATGCGCTCGACAGGGGTATCCACTTTAGCGTCATGTAGTAGCTCGATGATACTGAGGCCAAAGCCATTGTGAATGACATGATCCTCGAAGGTGCAGACTACCTTCGCTTTGTTAGCGAGAGTAGTAATGGCATTCTGATCTAAAGGCTTGATCCAGCGCGGGTTGATCAGAGTTACAGAGTGACCTTTGGCTTCGAGGTCCTTTTTCGCTTCAAGAGCGAGTTCCATCATGGTGCCTAGTGGAATTAAACAGACGTCAGTCCCTTCCTGAATGACTTCAGCTTTACCAATTTCGAGGATCGCAGGTTTTTCTTTAATCGTCGCTCCCGGGCCATTTCCGCGAGGGTATCGAATAGCGATGGGCCCTTCATCGTAGTTTGCCATAGTCCAGAGCATGTCGATAAATTCATCTTCATCCTTTGGTTGCATATGCACGAGACCTGGGACATGGCGTAGGTAGCCAATATCGAAAAGGCCGTGATGTGTAGGGCCATCATCACCAGAAAGACCACCACGATCCATACAGAGGCGAACAGGGAGTTTCTGCAGTGCCATGTCATGAATGATCATGTCATAGGCGCGTTGCATGAAGGTTGAGTAGATGGCTAGGAAAGGCCGTAGACCTTCGCTCGCATGACCGCAGGCAAAGAGCGCTGCGTGTTCCTCCGCAATCCCGGTATCAAAGTAGCGTTCTGGGATTTCTTCTTTAAAGGTTTCTAACTTGGTGCCACCAGGCATCGCTGCGGTGATAGCGGTGATTTTTTGATCCTCCTTAGCGAAGTCTGTCACTGCGCGTCCGAATAGCTCAGAAAAAGTAGGGGCTCCAGCTGTAGTTGAGCCATCTTCTACATTATAAGGGCCGAGGCCGTGGAATTTACCGGGCTTATCAAGAGCTGGCTGATAACCACGTCCTTTTTCGGTGATGACATGAAGGATTACAGGTTCATCCTGTTCTTTTAAATACTCGAGAGTGCGAACCAAAAGGGGGAGGTCATGGCCATCAATCGGGCCAAAATACCGAAGTCCAAATTTCTCAAAAAGAACATTTGGGACGAGAATGTTTTTTGCATTTCGCTCTAGCTTATGAGCGAGTTTGCGGGCTCCAGATCCGCCGATTTTTTCGACAAAGTCTGCGGCCTTTTCACGAATATCGCTGAAGGTATTGTGAGTTTGGAGAGCATTAAAATATTTAGCGAGTGCACCTACATTCTTATCGATAGACCACTCGTTATCGTTGAGAATAACAACGCAACGCTTGGTAGTTTCTGCAATATTATTGAGAGCCTCGAGGGTGGGGCCACAGGTGAAAGCAGCGTCGCCAGCTACAGCAACGACGTGATTTTTTTCGCCTTTAAGATCGCGGCCTGAGCACATGCCTAGTGCGGCGGAAAGAGCTGTGCCCGCATGTCCTGCACCATAGCAATCGTGTTCAGATTCGGTTCGTAGAAGAAAGCCATTCAGTCCTTCATACTGACGGATTGTGCCAATTTCGGCAGCTCTGCCAGTCAGCATCTTATGGACGTATCCTTGGTGAGAAACATCGAATAGGAATTTGTCTTCAGGAGATTCAAAAACCTTATGGAGAGCGATTGATAGCTCTACCACACCAAGATTTGGCCCGAGGTGGCCGCCTGTGTTTGAAAGGCTATTGATCAGGGTGTCACGTATCTCCTGAGCTAACTCGGTTAGCTGTTCAGAGTTTAGCTGATCAAGGTCGGCAGGTGAGGTGATCTGGTCAAGAAGAGGGCTTTTAGAAGAGTCGGACATCGTCGTCAGTAGTAGCAGGCTGCTCGGCTGGTTGAGTGCTGATTTCGTCGGCCACGTCAGCCTTGGCCTGTCGCGCTTCGATGAGTTCAATACTCTCTCGAGCTGAAGTGAGGGATTTTTGGCAAAAGTTCAAGAGATCTTGACCTCTTTCGAAAGCTTTTACCATTTTATCGAGAGGAAGTTGTTCTTCCTCAAGTTTTTCGGTGAGCAGTTCAAGTTCATCGAGAGCCTCTTCAAAAGAAGGGGCAACCTTGGATTTAGCTGCTTTTTTGGCTTTGGCCATGAGTGAGTTGTGCGGGTAGTCAGAGGGAGCTACCAAAATTAGTTGCCGGTAACGATCGGCTGTCTTGAGTAGTAATGAATACGTCCAGGGAAAAGGGGAGTCAGTTCGCCGTAGCGTGAAATGACAGAGCTTAAGCCTGGATCATAAATACGCATTCCAGCAGAACGCCCTTTGGATAGGGTGATAGAAATGGGGTCGAGCATTAGAGATGCAAATTCCTCGTCCTTGCCAAAAGGACTAGGTTTAAAAAGAGGGTTTTTTTCGAAGGAGGATGGAGAGGTGAGAATTCCTGAAATGATGAGTTTTTGTTCCTCTGCGAGGCTTTCGAAATCTTCTAGCTCAGAAACTTTTCTGGGAAGCCAGATCGAATGACGATCTGCATACCAAGCGACGGCCCACGGTTGATCTGATACGATGATGGATTCTTCTGTAGTCGCATTATGTAGGGTTCGGCTAAGAAGTGGTGGCCAGTAGGGAGGCCATACTGGGAATTCAGCATCGCCGCGCGCAAGGCCGCTTTTAAAGCCACGAGGAATTGTCAAAACTAGTGGGCCCGCACTGAGAGCGATGATGGCGACAAAATGTCCGTAACGAATCAGTGCTCCGCCAGCTGGAAGTTCTAGTCTGCTCCAGAGGATTGATAAAAATGCCAGCCCATAAGCGGTCATGAGAGGGGCGAAGAGAATGTGAAGTTGGTTTGGATCAGTCGACTTACTAGACAAACCATAGAGAGCCATGCCCACGGTGGCAAAGAGCCAGATAATCAAAATCATCCAACGGAAGCGGGCGATTGACGGCCTCTTAAACGGGTGAATCAGGGCAAGGAAGAACAAAGGCGCAGCCACAATTGCACCAAGATTATTATAAAGATAGTGAGCTTGCGTAAGAATTCCTCTCGTAGTGTTCAGGATGAGATTTTTTAAATTATAGAGAACTTGATAGGTGTCATCGCTGGGATCACTGGTTCTCATGAGACCATCCTCTGAATCGAGAATTCCAGCATAGAGGTTCAGGCTGGCAGCTCCTCCAATATTGCCGGCATGCTCAATATTTCTTATCATGAAATATCCTGAGGAAAGAGCTACGATAGCAACGATGATGATGGAAGAAGCTCCACGGGGACGGAAGGTAAAGGCTGCATAGACGGCAAAACCCACCACCAGCCAGATGGCGAGCCATTTTGTAAGAACGAGAAGGGCTAGAAAGGCTGCGGCAACGATGATGGAACCCATGGCGGATTTTCCTTCGATAGTGGCTTCAAGCGCACGATAGGCGAAGAACATGGCACAGGAAAAAAGTAGGAGCATCAGCATCTGTGGGAGACCCGTATGGGTGAATTTCCACATCAGATCACTCAGTGCCATCAAGGTTGCTGTGACTCCGGCAATACGAACGTCAAAGATCCGTGAGACGAGGAGATAATTAACTCCAATTGCTACTAAGAAACAAATGACCGAAATCGCCGCGATTACTCGGTCGAGTCGATAAATCGTATTCTTATCCTCGGTCATCTGGAAGTTGGCGAATTCATCACCGCCCACTGCTTTCAGCACAACTGAGTAGATAAATGGCTGTAGGGGGGCGTTGTAAGTATCAATAAATGAGTCGAGCTGTACTTCGGTGCCACTTTCGTTTTCTTCCGCATTATTGTTTGCCTGCCAGATCGCGGCAGGGCGAATCATCTTGGTGGTATAATCATTTCCTCGAGCAATTTCACGACCGAGCTGGGCGTGTTCCATTCCCTTGGCAGAGGTCAGCCCTTGAAAAGTGAGAACGAGGTAAAAAAAGACGAGACCGAAGAGGAGAACGAAGAAAAGAAGGCGTCGTACGAGGACGGCGGCGTTCATTCCGCCGATATCATTTTTTTTGCTCATGATGATTTAGATTCTGAAGGGGAAACTTCGTGGAGTTTTCGTTGCAGGGTGCGACGGCTAATCCCTAGAAGCTCAGCAGCTTTGGTGCGATTTCCACCTGTAGCAGCTAAAGCTCCGCGAATGGCGCGTTGCTCGAGGGCATGCAAGTTGAATTCCTCCTTGGCGGCAAGGTCGTTTTTAGCTTCTGGGAAATGATTTGTCTCAGGACGGCCGATGATGAACTCAGGAAGGTGGTGTAAGTCGAGCTGATCTTGGTTCGACATCACGACAGCATGCTCAATAGCGGTGCGTAGTTCCCTGACATTTCCGGGCCAGTGATAAGCCAAGAGATGAGCTAAAGCCGCATCTGTGAGGGGTTTAACTGGGCGAGAGTTTTCGCGAGCAAATTCCTCAAGGAAGCTGTTAGAAAGGAGGACGATATCTTCGCGGCGCTCACGGAGAGGTGGCATCAGAATACCGAGAACGTTTAGACGAAAATAAAGATCTTCTCGGAAATCTCCTTCTGCGACCATTTCGGCGAGATTTTTGTTGGTCGCGGCGATGACGCGGACATTCACGGAGATTGGTGCATTGGAGCCGACTCGTTCGATCGTTCGCTCTGAAAGAGAGCGTAGTAATTTGACCTGAGTGGCTTGGTCGATTTCGCCAATTTCATCGAGAAACAAGGTTCCTCCGTGAGCTTGCTCGAAACGTCCGAGGCGGCGCTGGGTTGCTCCGGTAAAGGCTCCTTTTTCGTGGCCGAAAAGTTCAGATTCCAAGAGCTGGGCAGAAAGTGCGGCGCAGTTGACTGCGACAAATTTCTCCGCTGGCCGGCCGGAGAGGTCGTGCAGAGCGTGGGCGACCACCTCTTTACCGGTTCCACTTTCTCCTTCGATTAGCACGGTGGCTTTCGTCGGTGCAATTTGGGTGATCTTCTCTGCAATTTTGGAAATTGGCACGGATTTTCCAATGAGGCGCTCCAGGCCGCTGACCTTACCGCCAGCCTTTTTTTTCAGAGTCTCATTTTCGACAACGAGCTCCTTATTTTTTTTCTCAAGCGTTCGGCTTTTGAGAGCGCGTTTGAGCAGCAGTTCGACTTCGTCTAGGTTGAGCGGCTTGGTGACAAAGTGATAGGCACCCCGTCTCATGGCCTCGACGGCAGTATCCACTGAGCCGTAGGCTGTCATCATTAGTGAGACGGGCGGGTGTTTACAGGCGAGGGCAGCATCGAGGACTTCCATCCCAGAATCTCCACCAAGGCGAAGATCCGTGAGCATGAGGTCGATTTCCTCATTTTCCAGCACCTGCTTCGCCTGTGTTAAATCGGCAGCGAGATAGCAGTCGAAGGTCTCATCCAGAGCCATCTGCAGGGCGTCGCGGGTAGCCTTTTCGTCATCTACTATGAGTAAAGTATGCATCAGATTTCGATGGGGGCGCGGTCTTCGAGCATGCGGACCTGTTTATCAGAGCGAGGAAGATAGAGGGTGACCGTGGTGCCCGTTCCTTCTTCGCTTTCCATTTCGAGCTCACCGCCGTGCTCACGTAGAATACGCCGGACGATGAGAAGCCCGAGGCCTGTGCCCGAGCTCTTGGTCGTATGAAAGGGTTCAAACACGGCGCCCATTACCTCTGGGGAAATCCCGCTGCCATTATCTTTGATTGAAAGGGTGACCTCGTAGTCGGTGACACGAGATTTAATGGTGATTTTTCCCTTTGGTGGACTCACTGCCTGATAGGCATTTCGGAGTAGGTTATAGAGCGCTTGTTGAAGCTGTCCCTGATCAAGTTCCAGAGTCGGAAGCTTTTCAGCAAGTTTGAGAGAAATTTGGATCTCCCGTGCCTCAAGCTCAGGCTTTAGCAGTAAAAGGCTTTCTTCGAGGATGCTGTGCAAATCGCTCGGCTGCTTTTCGGGAGCGGTCGGGCGGATCGCTTGCAGAAATTGTTTTAAAATGGCATCGAGCCGAGAAATCTCTGCGGTGGCTGTTTTAATGTGGTCGCCTAGGCTGATTTGCTCGGGTTCAGGGAGATTTCGGACCTTACGCTGAAGGAGCTGAAGATGCAGAGAGAGAGAGTTCAGGGGATTTCCGATTTCATGGGCTACCCCAGCGGCCAGCAGAGTGAGAGCATTGAGTTTTTCGGACTCGATTTCAGCCTCTGTTTCAGCTCTGGAGGAGGTGACATCTCGGACTAACATGACGTGTCCAAGATCTTCCTCATCTTCCTCGGCGATGGGGGAGAGATAAAAATTGAGATAGCGGTTTTCGGGATAAAAAACCTCTAAATCTCGGCTTACGGTTGCGCGACGAGAGGCCGCAAGGTGTTCCCAGTCTAAGCCCCGCACGACTTGAGAGAGCTTTTCTCCCTGCGCCTGTTCTGCTGAAGTTCCAAAAAAACGACAGCCAGCTTTGTTGATAAAGCTGATGAGACCATTGTTATCGATTAAAAGCAGTCCTTCTTGAAGGGACTCAAACACCCGCTGTAAGAAGCCTTTTTCCCGAACGAGTCTGGCAAGGAGAGCTTGAACCTCACCGGGCTCAATCTGATCCAGACGGGAAAGAATTTTCTCTAAAACAGCAGATTTCACAAAAACAAGCCAGTAGGTGCGCGACAGATTGGCACGCTTCTGCAGGAATGACAAATAACGACTGCAGTCTAAACACGATTTCTTGAATCGATCACAATCGTCACCGGACCATCATTGACTAAGCTGACTTTCATTTCTGCGCCGAAGCGTCCTGTCGCTAATTTTCCGGGGATTTCCTCAGCGAGTTTTTCGCAGAATTGTTCATAAAAGCAGACTGCCTGCTCAGGACGTGCTGCTTTGATATAGCTGGGCCGATTTCCTTTTTTGGTGCTGGCATGGAGAGTAAATTGGCTCACTACGAGCGCATCTCCGTCTACTTCTTGGAGGGAGAAGTTCATGACTCCTTCGCGATCTTCAAAGAGCCTCATTTTTGAAATTTTATTCACGAGCCACTCGATGTCTGATTCTTCATCAGCTTGCTCGATACCTAAAAGAAGGAGAAATCCACGCCCAATTTCGCCGATCACTTTCTCATCGACCGTGACCGATGCTTCCGAGACTCGTTGCAATACGATTTTCATTTGAGATCAGCTTTAGCCTAGAAGGCCGTTCCGATCGAGAAATGAAACGTGCCACGATGTTCATTATTTTGTCGATTCAGGGCATGACCGTATTCGAAACGGACGGGACCGATGGGGAGGTCAAGCTGGATGCCCAGCCCGGCAGCGAAACGAGGGTCTCCAAAGCCAAAATCGAGATCAGAGGAAAGTCCGCCCGCATCCAGAAAGGCGACTCCTTTTACCACTCCAGTCAGGGTTCGGATGTATTCTGCATTTGCGATAAAGTATGAAGTCCCTCCAATCGGTTCCCCATTAACCTCAGGTCCGAGCTGGCGTTCACGGAAACTGCGGACCGAGTTCGCGCCGCCGATAAAATAGCGGAGATCGATCGGGAGTCGGGTATCATCTCCTAATGGTTCTACTGAGCCTAGGCGTGCTCCAAGCGCGAAACGGCTGTCTTGATTGATTTCGTGATACCAGGTGTATCTCAGCTCATTTGCAAAGTAGCTGATCGAGTCATTCCCAGCAGCAAATCCGAATTTGGTATCGAGCTGGGCAATGTATCCCTTCGTAGGGAGGGCTTTGTCATTCCGCCGATCATATGTCTGGGAAAGAGTGAGTCGATTATCAACGTACGATGTGTTTCCCAGTTCTTCTCTGGTGAGCCCACCCCTTGGTTCGAGGTCAACGTAGGAAATACCGAGCCCAAGACGGACATCGTAGTAGTCGTTCACTTCCCATGAAAGTGAGGATTCGACCCCGGATTCAAATTTACGAAACCCGTCGTAGTTTCGAGTCAGAATAAAGGCACGGTTTTTCCAGGCTAAGTCTCGTTCTAAAAAGAAGGGGTCGGTCAGGCTGATTTCTCCGAGAAGGCCGAGCCCAGAAAATTCGAAATCAACTTCGAGGCTATAGAGTTGTTGCCACAAATTGCGGTCAAAGTAACCTGCTCCAAAAATTGGCCCCTCCAGAGAGCCAGCCCCGGCGTAGACCTTAACGCCATAACTTTTTGCTTCATCAACGGTGAGGTGAAAGTCAAGAGATCCATCCTCCTGCGCTTTCTCATCGAGTTGGATACTCGTGAAGGCTCCTGTTGAAAGGAGTTTCCGGATTCGCTCGTCAGCTTTTTTACGTTCAAATTCTTCACCCTGTAGCTCTTTGAAGCGACGCCTGATATGTCGGGTGTCAGTGCGCTTATTTCCTGATACCGTGACTTTCCCTACGTGGTATCGTTTCCCGGTGTTGAGCTTAAAGGTGAGTTGAGTCAGGGCTCCGATATTTTCTTGCTGCATGCTCAGCTCTAAAAAAGGGAATCCCAGATTTTCAAAGGTCCGCTGCACGGTGGCGCGGACTTTGTTTATATTTTCGGTGCTAGCGATCTGGCTAATTTGCTGTCTCAGCTGCTCGCGGAGTTGTTCTGGAATCTCAGCGCCTTTCACCTGAAGGTCAGGGAGGGCGAGTTTAAATTGAGGGCCGGGAATCTCTGTGAGCGAAATGAAAACGCGTTGCGTTTGGCTATCAAATTTAGGTTCTGCTGCGCTTACCTTGGCTTTCCAGTAGCCTTGCGAACGAAGATAGTTTTGAAGGTTGTCTATCCCATCTAGGTAATCCTCTCGCAGATATGGGTAGCGATCTTGCTCGGTATTCTTTCGGTTAACGAAGGGTTGGAGGAAGTAATCACGATGTTTTTCGGGATCAGCGACGGTGGCATTCTGAATTTGAATTGTGCCTAGGGTATATTGTGGTCCTTTGCTGACGATCAAGAGGATGGAGCCATCCCCAGGAAGTTTCCAATCAACATCCACTTGGCGAAATCCCTCTAAAATTAGGTGCCGCTTCATGAGAAAAGCCGCGTCATCCGCTCGTGAAGGGGCTGCAGGGCGGGAGCGAACATAGGTGAGGCGGCCTGCCATCTTCTGGAGTGCGATCTTGGTTTGATTCTGATCCAGTCCTTGGACTCGAATCACGGTTTGTGATTCAATTACGAGGGTTAGGAGAGCCCAGATTACGAAAGATCTAAACATTTAGAAACGAAGAGAATAGATGAGAATACCGCGTGGATTTCCTTCCTCATCGACTGCCGCAGAGGCGTAGAATTTCGAAGAAAGCTGAAGGGTTGCCGAGTTGAAACGGCGACCGCTGAAGGGATCGTTATCACCTACTCGGAGATCGACATCGTCAAGTGCGTCTAGTACTTTGCTGACGACTTTCATTCCACCGCGGGCCTGTTTGCCACCGTATTTACGGCGGAGCTCACTCAGTAAAAGTTGGAAGGCTTTGACGGAAGCGATCTGTTGGTCTTCGAGGCCGCTCGTAGTGGTTCCTGTTGCCAGGAGCGTTAGGACCTCGGCTTCCGGGAGGGGTGGGTTTGAGGTGAATACCAGAGTGGGGGAGTTTGCTTTCCCATAGGCAAAGATAAAGACCTGATGTTGGCCTACGCGTGATTCACCGCGGATGTTCAGCGTAGGGATGAATCCTTGGCCAGGCCGAAGGGTGATTTTACTGGTTTTTAGCTTCAGCTTACTGAGAGGAAGCTCAGCTTCTCCATCCTTCAGGAAAGTGTCTAAAGTGATTTGGGGTTCGGCTAGGATTCCACGGATACGGCCCTGACCTTCGAGTTGGCCTTGGGCAAGGTTTCCCCGGATTAAAATTGGATCTTTGATTCCTACCCGGACATCCAATTTCCAATTTCCATAAGGGGCAGGAATGGGGATGCTGGTTGAATTCCCCGCCGGTTGTGCGGAGGGGATTTCAGGAGACGGAACGGTGCCGGCAGGAACGCCGAAAGGGATGATTTCGAAATCCTTGTAGTAGAGACTTTCTGCGACGTCGAGTGATCCACTTAGAGTGGCTTCACTCATGGTTCCATTTAGACGAAGCTCACCGTCAGAGCGTAAGCTCAGGGAGTCATCACGCCAGATTAGAGCCCGAGTTGCATCGAGCTTAATGTTCATAGCAGGTTCATCGCCTTCTATATTTATCCGGCCGCTGAGCTGATATTCACCTCCAGATCCATAAAATGAGGACGGAGAAATCGTGATTTCTTTGCCATCAAAGCTGACTTCGATATGAGAATCTCTCAGGTCAGGAATTTGCTCATTTTCAAAACGAATACGCTCCGCATCCAGGCGGGCTTTTCCCAGAAAGGTCGGCTCAGCGATCGTTCCCTTAACGATGAGGTCGATATTGGCCTGGCCATTGACTCGTTCAAGCTGAGGAACCACTTTACGAAAGCGTTCAAGGGAAAGATCTTTTACTTGAAGAGTCAGGTCGATGGGGGTCTTAGAAACAGCGTCTTCTTTTTGAAGCCATTCTGTCATGGTGACGGGGAGTCTGCCGTTGATTTCGGCGAAACCTTTTCCTCCTTCATTAATTTTTCCCTGAATTTTTAAGGTGTCATTTTCCGTGGTTGAGCTGAGGCTGAAGCCAAGAGGCTCGATGGCATCAAAGGAATTTAATGCCCACTCACTACCGGTGAATGAGCCATCAAGGCGGGGTTTTGCAAAGGTGCCGCCAAGCTTCATTTTCCCGTTGAGGCGTCCGCTTAAGTCTCGTTGAATCATGGGGAAAATATCACGAATTCGCGCTAGAGAAAATTCCTTGGCCGTGATGGTGAGATCGACCTCTTCTTCATTCTTAATCAGGTCATCGATATTCGCAGTTTCGAGTGGAAGTGGTATTTCCCCATCCACGGTGAGGAGGTGACCTTGGCGGTCTGCAATCTCCAAGGCGTCTATTTTTAGCCGTGAATCTTCCCAGGAAATACCTCCACTCAATGCTCCCATTTCATGATCGATCCCTAGCGTTGGGATCGCGAAAGACTTGGGCCAATCGATTTCAAAACGGGTTGCAACTGTTGTTGTTTCGCGGCTTTCCGTATGTCGTAAAACACTGGCGAGCCCACCTTTTGCTAGGTGAGTTTGTTTTTTTAGATTGCCAGAACCACTGGTTGTAAGCTCGAGAGGTTTTAGAATTTCTAAAACTGTCACCATCTCAGCGAGCTGGCTTCGGGCAGGGATGGTGCCATCGATTTGATAGCGGTATGTTTGGTCTTCGAGATGGTAACTCGCTTTTACTGCTAACTGATCACGTGCGTCCGTGAGATCGAGAACCGTCTCCAGACTTTGCCCTTTTTTTACGAGATTTCCGGTGAGCTTAGGGAGCGTGATTTTCTGATAGATGCCATCTTTGAATGTGAAGTCAGCGCTGACGTCCTGAGAACCGATGAGATGGGTCGCTTTGATTCCGATGACTCCGTTTGGAAGGACTTGTGGAGAGAAATCAGAAAGTCGTTCAAGTGCCGGGATATCTACTTTAGCTGTGAGGGTGCGCCCTTTCAAATCTTCAAATGATTGGGCTGCTTCGATGGGGAGAGAGGCTTTGAGTAGGAGGAGGTCTTTCTCCTCTGCGAGTTTGCCGTCCAGGGTGGCGAGGGTTTCTGAAATTTCAGTTTGGAGGTCGATGTTTTTGATTTTGTAATCTTGATAGCGAAAGTCTCGTACTTGGAGGCTGCATACTCCACTGCGTTTCTTTACCGATAAGTCGAGTTTGTTGAGCGTGCCACTGACTGGGATTTCTATCTCCAGGAGGGTAGCGATGTCTTTAAAATTGAGAGGGTCTCCGTCTTGTTGAATGGTCGCTTCTTCCAGCGTGGGTGCGGTGACGGTGAAGGTGGAATTCAAAAGCTTGAGTGTCGTTTTTGCATCAAGTGGGGTTTGCGGTGCCGCAGAGAGCGTAAAGTTTGAGAGGATGACTTCGGGAAAGGGCGAGAGCTGATCAAGGGTGATGATTTTATCAGACCAGGTGAGGCTTAGGTCTTGGGTGGGAGTTGCGCGCTCCTTTCCGTCCGAGACTCGGAGCGCTTCGATGGTGATGATGTCCTGTTCAGGTGGATGTGTGAGTGAGGCGAATGAAATCTCACTGAGAGCTTGCTCATTTTTCAGAAGAGTGATGTCGATTTCGCTAAGATCGATGGTCAGGGGGAGGAGATGAGTGCGGGCAGTGGCGAGAGACTTTCGAGTTTGATCGAGATCGAAAGGCTTTTTTTCTTTTTTTGAGGGAGGGAATTTTGCGATGTCGATTACCGCCGTGAGGTTTGTTGCTTCGATATGAGCCGCTTTTTTCTCAATTAAATCTCTGATTGAGTAGTGAACGGCGAGTTTTTCAAAGCTAAGTTCTTGGATGCCAGCAGTCCCTTGGAACTGCCCTTTTTCGTGGGAGAGACCGGTGAGTAAGGTTCCTGAGATTTCAACCGTTCCTTCGATGTTTTGTTTGGTAAGTTCTTTTTTAAGAAGGTGTTGTGCCGCGATGCGTAGAATTGGACCATTGAGCCCCCAGCCGAGAATGATGGCGAAAATGAGGATACATGCGAGAACCTTAGGCCAGCGTCTTTTTTTGACGGGTGGAGAAGTAGAGTCTGCGTCTGATCCGGGTGAGGCCATAGGGAAATCTAGTGGTGGCGTAGCTATATGCGGACCATGTTTTATGCAATACTAGCCTAACTTAGATAAAAATCAGGTTCTTGTTCACAATAAAATGTGCTGAAAAATGCAATCCGCTTTGACGGGAGCCTTGTGCTTACTTTTACTCAGGCCTGTGAGATGCCCCCGCTGTGAACAGAATTTTTATCAGGCAGCGGAATCGTGTCCTCACTGTGGCTTTACTTATACTGATGCGGAGGCGGTATTCGGACATGAGCCAGTCTCGGTGAGCAAGCTCTCGGATATTGCTGGGATTTTACGAATGCGTGACCGTGATGCGGTAAGAAAGCAGCAGGATTTTTTTGAAGAGCGCTTCCCACAGCTGTTTTTCGGTATTTATGTCAAAGCTCTCGATGAGAATGTCAATCTACGTCAGTTTGGATTCTGGCTTTTAAACCAAGCCGATTTTGAGGATGTTGACGATGAGCGGACAAACGATTGCGGAATTTTATTAACTATCGATGTCACCACGCGTCAGCTAGGAATGACCTTTGGATATTCGCTATTACCTTATCTCGATGAGGACAGCAGTTTCGATATTTTGTCCCATGCTCATGCTTCTCTCCTAGAGGGGAAATGGGCAGACGCGCTTTCGGTCATTATCCAGAAAACCTCGATGCATTTAAAGAAGCTCTCGCTCCAGGCCCGTAAAAACCCTGAGCTTTTACTTCATGAAAGTGGTCAGCGTTTACTTCAGCTAGAAGATGAGGAATCGCCAGAACTTATTGACCTCCAGACTCAAAATGCACCTCAGTAAGTCTCTTCTTCTTAGTTTGTTGTCCTTTTTGGGGATTTTCTATTCCTGGGCTCAAGATGAGGTAGAGCCTAGTCTTCCTTCACCTGAGCTTGAGAATGGTCTCCAGCTGGAACCATTGACCTTACCGGAGCGAAATGCCGAGGATTGGGAGGCCATGAAAAATGGGAGCCTGATTCCGGGTTCATCCCTGATGGGAAGGCTAGCGTTAGAGCAGCTTTTTTCTACGAAAGATGAGAGAATCATCTTTGAAACGGCTAAGTTGGAAATCATCCAGCAGAGCGATGAGGATGAATCCTGGCCCGTAGCCATCGATGATGAATTTACTGGAGTCTATTTTGAGGAGCCTGCGGATAGTTTTGTCATTGATCCTCAGGGCTTGCTCACCGAGCGAGATCTACTGAGCCAAAATGGATTCCTAGAGCAGCATGCAAATGATTCTGTGATCGATCTCTATGTTTATCTCTTTGAGGGAAAGCAGGATATTCCATCTAAAGAGAGCCCTTACTCGGTGTTACGTAATTTTTTCCGAGAGCGGGGAGATGTCGCTATTGTGTTTTATCACCTCGGTCGTCCAGACCGGACCCAGCTGGCTTATTCGGCACGTATTCACCGTGGCGTTTCGACCGAAGACCGTCAGCAGGCGTTGAAACTTTCAAAGGAAGCTGCTGGCGAAAAATCTGAAGGGGCATCGCAATTGGAGAGTTTTGTCATCGAGATGTCTCGCCGACTTTATGTCATGGAAAAGGATCTCCCTCCGGTAGGGATGTCAGACGAATATCTTCAACAGTTAGCCACCGCACAGAGTGAGCCAGAGCCTACCCTCTGGGAGCGTATCCCGGAAGGGGTGAAAACGCTTTTCGCCACTCTGGGGCTCACCAGTCTGTTGATCGCCGTTGGGATTCTCTGCCATCGGGCGATGGAAAAGCGTCGTGTCTATCTCTTTCCAGATGCAGAGGGACCTTCGATTCTCGATGCCCCTCATGCGGCCGGAGTTGGGGGAGTTCTTTCCTACGCGAGTGCTCTGAATCCACCCTCTGAACAGAAAGAAAAATCAGGCGATTTCTTACAAGAACTTTAAGAAGAGGAAGCTGGTTCTTGTTCTTCTTCGACGAGTTCTTCCTCGCTGATGATTGGTTTTTCGGTAGAGGGGATTTGACGCACAATGACCGTGTCTCCGGTTTTAACTTCGCCATTTAAAATGTCAGCGGCGTGGAAATCGCGGACACGCTCTCCCGAGGGGCGAATACTTGCGGTGCGGCCGTCGGGCCCAAGTGCAAGGTAGATGCCTCGTGATGGGAGACGGCCAGCGCCGTATTTTTGAATGAGGACAAATTCACTGTGTGGGGAGACGGAGGTCACACGTCCGATAATTTGGGACTTAGGAATAGGTGGAGCTTCGTCTTTTTTTTCCTCCTCCTCATCTTCGTTTTGGCTACCGCTACAAGATGCGAGTGCGATGAGGAGTGAAGCCGTGAATAATTTTGTCTTTAGTGACTTCATGGAGTGATTAATAGGCGTGATTGGCGGCGGCGTAAACGGAGACCTCCGGCTAAGGTAAGTGCGGGCGAGGTGTCAGGTTTGATAAGTTCACAGGCTCGAGAAACGAGGTCTTGCGAAATTTGGCTGACATTTTCTTTTTTTAAAAAGCGGTAAAGTGCCTCTCTTTGAACGGGCTGAGGGAGGTCGCGCAGGGTGGGAAGGTAGAGGCGGCCTTGGGGATCGAGGAGATGGAAATCTTCTAGGACCTTTTCGAGAGGATTAGCCGTTTCCGCGGCACGGAGTATGGCCGGCACCGGGTCACGTGCGAGAATCTCGTTGAGCAAAGGCATCACTTCATTTCGAAAGCGATTGCGGGTGGCGAATTTGTCTTGGTTCGTCGAGTCTTCACAGAACTCTAGGTTGTGATCTGTGATGTAGCTGTTGATTTCCGAACGCCGAGTTGTGAGCAGTGGGCGGAGAACGGTGAGTTCGCCGATGGTGTGTTCAGATTTCATCCCCTTGAGCCCTCCAGAGCCTCGCAGGAGGTTAAAAAGAAGAGTCTCAGCTTGATCATCGGCATGGTGGGCGAGCAGGATTTGCGTGCAGCCATGTTTGTTTGCACATTCGCGGAAAAATTCATGGCGACATTCACGAGCGGCTGTTTCGAGCGAAAGTTTCTGCTCGGTTGCGTAAGCCTGAACGTCGCGATAGCCCACTTCACTTTCGGGTGCGAAGTGTTTTACGAATTTTGCGTCACGGTCAGCCTCCGCTCCTCGAAGTTGGTGGTGGAGATGGCAGGGAATGATTTTTCGAAAGCCGTGTTCTCTGAGCCAGTGGAGTAGGCAGACTGAATCACGACCTCCAGAAAAGCCCAGTAAGTAGGGCTGATTCTGGCAGAGCCATGTTGGAGGGGCGATCATCTGGGGAAGTCCTCCATGTGTTGTTGCTTTCTAAAGCACGAGATCTGGATAGGAACCCAGGATTTTAACGAGGGAGCAGTGTTTTTGTAGCTGATCCAGCGCATCGGCTACTTCTGAATCGGCACAGTGGCCTGCGAAATCAACGTAGAAAATGTATTCCCAGTCTTTCTGTTTTGAAGGACGGGACTCAATTTTGGACATATTGATCTCGAACGCGTCGAATGACTGGAGGGCCTTAACTAGCGATCCGGGACGGTCATTGATGGAGAAAAGAATCGAGGTCCGATCTTTCCCGGTAGCGGGGCAGGTTTCCTCTCCAATGACTAAGAAGCGAGTTGTATTCGTAGCGCGGTCTTGAACGGCGCTTTCCAGCATGGTGAGTCCATTGAGCTCGGCTGCGAGAGGACCTCCCATAGCTGCGGCCCCTTCAGAAGCCTTATCTTGCGCGATTTGAGCTGCTTTTGTGGTGGAGGAGACTTCAACAAGGTCAGCCTCAGGGAAGTGGCGTAAAATCCAGTTCCGACATTGTCCAAAGACCTGAGGATGCGAGTAAAGGGTTTTGATTTCTTCCCTAGGAATCGCAGCCATAAGGCCATTTTCGATACGGAGAAGGATTTGTGCGCAGATCTTGAGCGGTGAATCGACAAAAAGATCAAGCGTATGAGAAACAGCTCCTTCAGTGGAGTTTTCGATTGGCACAACACCGTAGTTGCTGTGTCGGCGAGTCACGCTATCGAATACTTCGGCAAAGTTTGGCTTTGCGTGGTAGTCCACCGAGTGGCCAAATTTTTTGATGGCCGCCTGATGAGTCCAGGTGCCTTCAGGCCCTAGGTAGGCGATTTTGAGTTCGTCTTCGAGGTGAAGGGCCGCGGACATGATTTCACGATAGATGGCGCGGATGGAATGTTCTGGAAGGCGGCCTTGGTTTTTGGCTACGAGAGATTTCAGCAGAGCATCTTCTCGCTCGGGAGCATAGATCTGTAGGCCTTCTGCCTTTTTGATTTCTCCTACTTCATGAACGGCGTCAGCTCGCTGAGCGAGCAGGTCCATGATTTGGGTATCGATGGAATCGATGGTCTTGCGAATGTCGTCGAGTGGCACGGTAGAGATTGAGAGGGCAGTTTATTCTTCTTCGGCAGACGGTTCTGGAGCGTCTTCGCTCGTTTCAGCAGGTTTTTCGACCGCGCTGAGGGCGAGTTGTTTTTCCGCATCGGCTGCGGTGGCCTGGCCTTCAGAAGGAGTTTCTTCTTCTTCACCAGTGGGCAGCTCGACCTTCCGAAGCTCGCCGATATTTGGAAGTTCTTCGATATCTGCAATGCCAAAATGTTCTAAAAACAAATCTGTAGTGGCATAGAGCAGGGGACGTCCGGGAAGATCGGCGCGTCCTTCGATGCGGACCAATTCACGATCGAGAAGCTTTTGCAGCATGCCGTCGCAGGAAACGCCGCGAACAGCTTCCAGAGCGGATTTCGTAATGGGCTGGCGATAAGCGGTGATGGCGAGTGTTTCCATCGCCGGAGCGCTCAGACGTTCTGGCTTTCGGCCAGGGAAAAGCTGTCCTACGAATCCTCCGAACTCCGGGCGGGTGTAGAGTTTCCAACCTTTCGACCGCTGGGCGATGAGAAAGGCCCGCCCACTTTTTTCGTAGGTTTCATTCAAGGTGGCAATAGCAGCATCCACTTCTTCGTCCGTGGTGACAGCGAGGGCGACCATATCGAGTTGAGCCTCAGGCCCTTCAGGTGTTGGTTTTTCCTCAGATTCTTCCGTAATGGCGTCATCCGTGAACTCGGTGGCACGGGCACGCACTAGTCGAGCCAGCTCTGCAGAAGGGAGGGGTGACTCGGAAGCCACCAAAAGTGATTCTAAAATAGACGCAAGATCCATGGGCGAGCGCTGAGACTAGAGAGCATGACAGAGAATTCAAGAGTGAGGACACTTCCAGTAGCGCTTCGTTTTCAAAATTCAGCTTGCTGTGGCTTCAGATAAGCCCTAATTAACGCCGCTAAATTATTTAAAACTTGGCTCAGCTTATGCTTTTCAGAGCCGCCAATTATATCAACCACCTACCCCCAAGCATCTCATGGCAAAAAAGAAAGTCGCTAAAAAGGCAGCCAAAAAGGCAGCCGTGAAAAAAGTTGCTGCGAAGGCAGTAAAAAAAGTCGCCAAAAAGGCAGCCAAAAAAGCAGCTGTGAAAAAGGTTGCTACAAAGGCAGTGAAAAAATCTGCAAAAAAGGCTGAGACAGAAGCGGAAGTTACAGAGAAAAAGGTGGTTGCAGCTAAAAAGGCAGTCGCGAAGAAGGTCGCGGCAGCTAAGAAAGCTGCTGAAGAAATCGAACCTCCGATTGTCATTAAAAAATTCGTGAAGCCCACGGAGTTAGCGAAGCTTACCGTCTTTGAGAAGAAGCAGAAGCAACGCCTTATCGAACTTCGTGACCAGCTGATGGACATGATGTATGGCATGCAGAAGGATACTAAGAATCTAGACAGTGGGAGTGATGCCAGTGGGTCTGGAATGCACCAGGGAGATGCTGGGTCTGATGCCTATGACCGCGATTTTGCCCTGAATTTACTTTCTCAGGAACATGATGCTCTTGAAGAAATCGAAGGGGCTCTTAATCGGCTTGATCTCGGGACTTATGGCGTTTGTGAAATTTCCAAGGAAAAGATTCCTAAAGCGCGTTTAGAAGCGATTCCTTTTGCCCGCCTTACGGTTGAATGTCAGGCGAAGTGGGAGGAGCAAAATGGGCATCGTCGTTTTAACCAGAGTGATTCCTTTGGGTTTAATTAATTTTCAGTGGTGCCGATCATCTCCGGCCATGATGATGATCGGCATGTAAATTTCTGGTCGCGTGATACGTCCTTTTGGGTGATGATCTCATCATGAAGGAAAAGGTGATTTACGGGATTCTCGGAATTTTCTTTGGGGGTGGCCTTGGATTTCTGCTGGGCGGTGGGGAGTCATCTAGGGATGAATTACATACGGAGAGATCCGTGGTGGAACCTCGTATGGTGAGGGAAAAGGGGAAGTCCCATAGTGAAGCTTCTCTTTCGGGAGCCAGTTACGAAGAAATTACCAGCCAGCCGGGGCAGACGGCTCGGATTTCTGCTCTGATCGAGCTTTACTCGAATTTAGAGATCGATCAATTCGCCGCAGAGGCAGAAAAACTCGATGATCTGCCATTTTCTGAACGGATTCTCGCGGCTTATCTCCTCTTCGCTTCCTGGGCTGAGGTGGCTCCTCTGGATGCCATGGAGCATGCCAAGACTAAGATGGGCTTTGCGGGGAATTTTGTGAAGCCGACTGTGATTCAGAGTTGGGCCGCGAGCGATCCTATTAGCGCCGCAGCTTACTATGAGGAGAATCAAAGCGAATTCAGTATGATGGGCATGATGGGGCGTCGCGGTGGACGAGGCGCCCAAAGTTCCGGCGCTGCCATTGTTGCTGGGGAGTGGGCTAAAAGAGCTCCAGAGGCAGCTCTGGCCTGGGCGGAGTCTTTAAAAGGAAAAGATAGTGATCAAGCGACAGCGAGCGTCCTGAAAGAGCTGGCCCGCACTGATCCTTCCAAAGCGGCACGCATGCTGACTGAAGTCGATGAGGGAAATCGGTCTGCGGCGTATCAATCGATTGCCGCACAGTGGGCCAGTACAGATTGGAAAGCGACTGAGAGCTGGATGGCAGGACTGGCGAAAGCAGACCGTGATTTAGCCTTGAGTTCTGCGGTCACCTCTCTTGCCAAGAATGATCCAGTATTGGCCGCTGATAAAGTGTTGACCATTGATGATGATCGTCGCCGCGGTCAGGCTATGGAGCAGGTGGCAGGAGAGTTAGCAAAGACAGATCCAGTCGGTGCCATGGACTGGGTCATGAAAAATGGCTCAGAAGATTTACAAAAGGAAGCGGTTGGTGATGTGCTTAGGCCATGGGTGGCACAAGATCGTCAAGGAGCGTATGAATGGGTCTCCAGTCAACCTGAGGGCGAGGTGCGGGATTCGGCGGTGACTTCCTATATTTTCAGTGATCAATCCGGCCCGGTCGAAGAGCGAATTACTCTTGCGGGAACGATCTCAGATGACCGTTCCCGTGATCGAGCTCTGGGAATGGCTGCGTTCCAATGGATCAGTGAAGATCAGGAAGCGGGCACGGCCTTTGTCGAAAATACCGATTTATTAAGTGAGCGCGCTAAAGAGCGTGTCTTACGGCGTGCCAACCGATAAAGAAATCCCTGTGATTGGATTGTCAGATCAACCGCAAGGAGTTCCTCCTCTTATCTTGGCTTCTGGTTCCCCGCGTCGGCGTGATTTACTCAAGGCAGCAGGTCTTAGCTTTGATATTCTCAGCCCGGAAGTTGAGGAGCTTCAGCCAGGGACGCTTACGCCACGGGAGCTGAGTCTTACGAATGCCCGTTTGAAGGCAAATACTATCGCACAGGATCATCCAGACGCTCTGGTGATAGGTAGTGATACCGTGGTGGCTCTAGATGGGCAGGTCTATGGGAAGCCAGCACATCTCGATGAAGCTCGCGAAAATCTTCGCCGTTTCCGTGGCCGGATTCATGAGGTCATGTCCGGGGTTTCGTTGAGTTTGGGGAAAGAAAGCGTCGATTTTGTGGAAACTTCGTATGTGAAATTTCGAGATTTCAGTGATGATACTATTGAAGAATATTTGAGCAAAGTTCACGTCTTAGATAAAGCTGGAGGCTATGCCATTCAAGATTATGGGGACATGATTGTGGATAAAATTGAGGGAGATTATGATAATATTGTCGGCCTCCCAGTGGCAAAGGTTCTCGACCAGCTCCGTGTCATGGGGTTTCCTGTGCCTAGCTGATTTTTAGCAAATTCCTTTACCCAGTATGTCTGACGATTTAGCGGATCTTCCGCGTTACCCATTGATCTTGAACCCAAAGGCGAAAAGCGAGCGGGGTCGGAGAGCTTTGAGCTTCGTCATGGATCACGCCACTCGTTTCGTTATCTATGCCACACGCTCACGGGAGGAGTCAGTGAAGCTGGCGCGAGAGTTTGCTGCAAAAGGGGAGCCCGTTGTTCTCGGTGCTGGGGGAGATGGGACTCTTAATGCTGTTGTCGAAGGTCTCGCTGGTTCTCAGACGACTCTCGGCATTTTACCGACAGGGACGATGAATGTGTTTGCTCGCGAAATGGGCATCCCATTCCAGCAGCTTAAGCAATCGATGGAGGTGATCGACGCGGGGATTCAGAAAAAGGTCGATCTTTTTACTCTGAACGGAGCACCATTTATTCAGATGGCTGGGGTGGGATTTGATGCAAGTGTCATCGAAGCTACCACGTGGGAAAGTAAGCGCCGCTATGGACCGCTGGCTTATCTCATAAATGGCGCTAGAGTTCTTCGGGAAAAGCCACCTGTCCTAAAAATCGAAACCCTAGAAGGAGAAGTTCATGAAGGGGCTTTTGTATTAGCTGGAAATGGATCTCTATATGGTGGGCAGCTCCGTTTTTTCGGAAAAGCTGATAACGCAGATCAACTCCTAGACGTTGTCATTTTCAAAGAAGCCGGGCTCAAAATGCTCACTGACTCGTTCAAAGGGCTCTTCCGAGGCGGGGTGGACGAAGCCTTTCCTAGCGATACCGTCGATTATCTTCAGACCTCTTCACTGAAAATCACCGCGACTATGCCGGTCCCTACTGAGGTTGATGGTGAGCTGTCTGAGCGAGCGAGCGAGATTCTCTTTGAGCCTGCTAAAACTAAGCTTCAGGTCTTTGCCCCTGAACAAGCTCCTCAGAATTCTTGGGTCGATCTGCTGAAAACTCTGCGCCCCTGGTAATGCTCAAAAAAACAGCCTCGGGATATCCCGAGGCTGCTGAAGAAAAAGGGAGCAGTTATTTAAGCACTAAGTCTGCTGACTGCCGCGAGCCATGACGACCTTTCCGGTGCGCACGGTTTCGATGACTTCGAACTGAGACAGCATGAGCATGACGGCATCGAGCTTGCTTGTCGTTCCCGTAAACATAGCGATCATGGAGTCAGGACTCATATCGACAGTTTTTCCTGCGAAGTGTTCGATAACCTGAAGCGCTGCAGAGCGTTGGTCTTGATTTGCGAGAATTTTAACCAAAAGCATTTCACGCACAACGGCATTGGCCGCAGTGTGCTCGAAGCAATGGATGACATCGATAAGCTTGTTGACCTGCTTAATGATCTGTTCCAGGCCCTCCGGAGCACCAGAGATATCGATGGTCATGCGGGAAAACGCTCCCGTGCGTCCCTCGGATACAACGAGGGAATCGATGTTATAAGCCCGTCTTGAAAAGACCTGGCAGATCCGCATAAGGACACCGGGGCTATTATTGACGAGAATAGAAAGGGTATTCGACTTTCCGCTCGAGACGTCTGTTGGGGTATCGGTGGTAACGATCGTTTGAGACATGAGATGATCTGTTAAAAATATTCTTCAGTAAAATGGGTGAACTTGAAGAGACAAGCTCTGAATCCTAGGTGGAACCCACAGGTTTTGCCATCTGAGTCTTGGGTGGCTCAGTGATCATATCTTCTAAGGCTGCACCCGCTGGAATCATTGGGAATACGTTCTCGTATTTCACACATTCAGCATGAATTAGGATCGGGCCATCATTGTAGGCGAGGGCCTCTTCGATCTTACGCTGGCAGTCTGCTGGGCGCTTGAAGTGCACACTTGGAATACCATAAGCCGCTGCAAGTTTACAGAAGTCTGGGTTTCCTTCGAGATCTACTCCAGATTCCCGGTTTTCGAAGAAAAGTTCCTGCCACTGACGGACCATGCCGAGGTAGTGGTTATTCAAAACTACGATCTTGATTGGAAGTTTATGAATCGCAGCTGTCGCCAGTTCAAAGAGAGTCATTTGGAAGCCACCATCACCCGCAATGGAGATGACGGTCTTATCAGGCTGTGCAAGCTGAGCACCGATAGCGGCAGGGAAGCCGAAGCCCATTGTTCCAGCTCCACCAGAGGAGAGCCAGTGGAAGGATTCGTTGTTTTTGTAAAACTGAGCGGCCCACATCTGGTGCTGACCCACATCTGTAGAGACGATTGCTTTTCCTTCTGTCTGCTCATAAAGCTCTTCGATGACCTGCTGCATGCGGAGGCCTCCCTGTTTCTTATAGGTCAGAGGGAACTTCTTCTTGTAGCCGTCGAGAGTCTTAAGCCACTCGGAAGTTTCCAGCGGCTGGATGAGCTGATTAAGCTGAGTCAGTGCAGCCTTGGCATCGCCAACGATCTGGATGTCAGGACGAATCATCTTATCCATCTCGGCCGGGTCGATGTCGATATGAATAATCTTGGCGTCAGCGCAGAACTTGTCGGGCTGTCCAATGATGCGGTCATCGAAGCGAGAACCGATGTTGATCAGAAGATCACACTGAACCATAGCCTTATTCGCATAAGCGGTTCCGTGCATACCAAGCATGCCAAGAGAAAGGGCGTGGGTTTCTGGGAAGACGCCTTTTCCGAGAAGAGTCGAAGTCACTGGGCAACCTAAAGTCTCTGCCAAGGTCATGAGCTCCTTGTCAGCACGGGAAATCATAGTGCCTTGACCGGCGAGAATCACGGGGCGTTTTGCCTGAGCGATTAGCTCAGCGGCGGCCTCGATTCCGCTAGGATCGATGTTGTGAGCCTCGAGAGGATCGTAACCTGGTAGGTCGAGTTCTGGATCCATATCACCAGTGAAGTCTCCGGAGGAAACATCCTTGGGAACATCGATGAGCACTGGGCCAGGACGGCCTGTAGTCGCGATGTGATAGGCTTCTTTCGCAACACGGACGAGATCATTGGTCTCTTTGACCAAGTAATTGTGCTTCACCACTGGGATGGTGATGCCGAAAATATCAGCTTCCTGGAAGGCGTCCTTACCGAGCATCCAAGTAACCTGCTGACCACAGACCACAATCATGGGCACGGAATCCATCTGCGCCGTCATAAGACCAGTCACAGTGTTACCTGCACCAGGGCCGGAAGTGACGAGGACCGCTGCTGGCTTACCAGTGGCACGGGCATAGCCGTCAGCCATGTGAACGGCTCCCTGTTCGTGGCGGACCAAGATAAACTTCATCTTAGTCTCAATAGTTTCGAGAGCGTCGAAGATCGGAATGGCGGCACCTCCGGAATAACCGAAAATGTATTCGATCCCTAGGTCATCGAGGGTTTTGATGAGAGCCTGTGCTCCGTCAAGTTGCTGATTACTCATAGCGTTTTAGGTTACGGAGGGAAAGTTGCTCTTCTGAACTCGAGATGCAAGATGAAAATAGCCTAAAAATCTCTAAAGTGGTCTATGTTTTGATGAGGTTGAGGTGTAAAATGCTATTTATTCTGTGAATAGTCTGATTTTTGATCCCTTTGGTGATCAAAGATTAGGGGGTGGGCTGATAGTTGGCTTCATGATCGATTCTGAAGGACCACAGCATACTCGATTTTTTTCCCCAGCTTACTTTGACTTGGCAGATCGGCTGGCGAAGAGCGCGATTTACTGTCCAGGAGATGACTTTCGTATTGGGATTCAAGGCAAAAGGGACTTCTCCAAATCCACCGACGTGCATTTTTACGGAATTGAAATCTAGATTTTCTACCTGAGAGAGATCTGCACTGATAGTGGGAAAGCGGGAAGCGATTAGATGCCCGGATCCGGGTGAAACTGGGTGGGCGGTTTCGATCGCTGAAACTGTCTCAGAGGCTCGGGAGGTGTTTCGGAAGATGAGAGAGGCTTCAAAAGCTCCATCATGATTTCCCAGCACAATGTAGCGGGGAAGACGATAGGAGGGGGAATCTCGTCGGACCTTACCAGGGAGCACCGTGAAAAGGTGATCGTAATTAAGCTCAGTGGCTATGGGATACATTTCAGGGGTATGATAGCCGCCTGGGTAGGCGTAGGTCGTGACTGGGACCTTAAATTTTTCTTCGAGGAAGCGTTTTGATTCTCCTAGCTCCTTTCTCAAGAAAGCATCGTAAGAGGCTGGACCTTGCTTTCGTTGGCGTCTTACCGTGCTGGGGCGTGGATGAGTCACCGAGTGAGAGCCAATACTGCACAGACCGCTGGCGGTCATTTCTTCGATCATGGCGATGGAGAGAGCTCGGCCGCCACGTTCTTTGCCCACATAATTTTTATAAAGATAAATGGTGAAGGGGAGTTCTAATTCCTTAAAGACTGGCCAAGCTTCGGTGTAAACGGATTCCCAGCCATCATCGATGGTAATGAGGAAAGATTGGGGAGAGAGGGCTCGCTCACCGCGGCGCCATGCGAGAAATTCAGGTAGGCTAATCACCGGAATCCCTGACGACTTCAGGGTTGTCATTTGATCTCGAAATTTAGTCATCGAAATCCGCATGGCCGTGGCCGGCTTTTTAGAGCTGAAAATATGGTAACCCAATACTGAGACCCGAACGCCATCATCCTCTTGTGCAGCGAGAGGATGAAGAAAAAGAAGTAGGGCTAAGAGTATTCTCATGGCTGCTGCAGCATGCCCGTCAAAAAGGCATAGAGCCAAGAGGGAAATGAGCTTTTAAAGAGCATTTTTCTCTTGGTAGCAGTTTTTCCTTAGCTTCTATTTTGAGCTCAAAGAGTTACGGAGGTATCACTGAAATCTCCTGAATGGCCATCCGAGATTGATACAAAAAAGCCCAGCTGCATTGAGCAACTGGGCTTACTTTGAAAAGAATGAGGAATGACCGCTTAGGAAGCAGATTCTTCTGATTTCTCGCTAGATTCGATCGTAATAGTCACAGATGCGTTCACATCAGTATGTAACTTGATTTCGATATCTTTTTTGCCAGTTGTTTTGATTGGCTTATCGAGAAGGATAGAATGGCGATCTATTTCGTAACCTTTAGCAGAAAGTGCTTTCTGGATGTCGATCGAAGTCACGGAGCCGAAAGCCTTACCATTGGCGCCAAGGTCGAGAGTGAACTTAGGTTTAAGGCGGCTGATCTTACCGGAAAGCTCTTGCGCGGCAGCGAGCTCATCAGCTTCACGCTTCACGCGAGCAGCATTAAGTTCTGCGATCTGCTTCAGATTTTCCTCGTTGGCTTCGTAGGCCTTACCTTGAGGGATGAGGAAGTTGCGGGCAAAGCCTGCCTTCACTTTGACGACATCAGCTTCGACGCCAACGTTGTCGATTTTTGTGCGGAGAATAACTTCAGTAAGGGCCATTTGTTTAAAGGAAAAAGATTTGGTGGAGCGCGGTGGATAGGGATTGGTGTTATAGGAGTCAAGAATTTTAGTTTGTGACAACGCGAATGCGGATGAATCTTTTCAGTCCGTTAGGCTCGATCATGAAGCGTTCATAAATTCTTCCATCAGGGTTATCTGTGATTGGGGCTAACTCAGTCATCACAGATGGGTCTGTATCCCAACCATCTTCGAGGTTCGATGAGAACTCAATGATTCGGCTGACCCCCTGAACATCTGCGCTTTTTCCAAACTCAAGCATAGGGCCATTAGGTGTCTGGATCAAACTCACGGGAGTTGTTGAGCTTAGTAGGTCGGAGGTGCCGAAGAAATATTCAGCGAGCGCATTCACTCCATCACCGTCAAGATCAGCGTCAGGAGCTGATGGGAATGGGAAGGTGAAAGTGCCTGGGGTGCCTCCATTAGTAGCTGAGACGCGCCAGCTCCCTGGTTGAGTAGGGTCTAGCTGGGCGAATGGATCTATGATTTCTAGGGATGGGCCGCCATCATCACTTGCCATAGGCCAACCATCTTCATCGTCATAGCTGAAGCTTTGGATCAGGGTTCCGTCAGCTGCGTGAAGCTCAAGAAGACCACCACCATTCGAGAGGTTTGAGGTATAAGAGCCCGGAGCGATGATAAAGTTAATTGGTTCGTGATTGGTAACGAAAAGTTCACGATTGAGAGCTACAACTACTTGGGTACGTGCGGTTAATAAATAACCAGTAGGGAAGGTGTATTGACTGGTTCCAGAAACTGTAACTCCGCTAAGATCAATGATCTGGTTAGTGGTGTTTGTGAGTTCGAAGAATTCGAAGGCTTCATCAGGCCCAGCTGGATGATACATAATGTCGGAGAATACGAGCTCTCCGGGGCCTGCTGCATTTCCAACAATGAAATTGGCCTGTCTAAGAGGTGACCATTCGTCGCCGACAAGAGTTCTGGCTTTGACAAGGCCAGATTGCCCTAAGGAAACGAGATTGGCATTGTTGAGGACTTTCAAACCAGTAAGGCTCAGATCTAAACCTAAATCAGGGCTGCTCATAGTTGAGTTGTGAACTTCTACCGCGAGGACATTTACGCCATCGATAAGATCTCCGTCCTCTAAAGCATACCGAAAGGTGTGGATCTCATCTTCCGGGCTGGCAGAAGAGGCTTGGAATTCTCCGAATTCAATTGTTCCGGATTCCATATTATCGCGGAAAATTTCTTTGCCATTAAGATAAACAACACATCCATCATCCCGAATAAAATTAAATTCGAGGCCGCTGAGTTGCCCTGAGTTTGTAATGTTGAATTCGCGGCGGAAGTAAACTGCGTGTTGTAACTGGAAAGTAGTATTTGAAGTGACGTTTCTGATACCGTTTGAATCGTCAGCCATAGGCCCTTGACCCGGATCCCACTGGGAATCGTCAAAATCAGGGTGTTTCCAATCGTTTTGATCGTAATCCGGGTGCCCTATGACAACATCACTGTTAGATTGTGGAATTCCGTTTGCGAGAATGAGCCAGTCGCTCGACTCGAAAGGAAAAATTTCCTCTGTGATAGGAGGTGGAATCATGATCGCGTCAGGATTTACCATCCCTCCGACGAGTCGTGGATCGGAATCATCTAAGGTGTAATAGGTCGTTCCCTCAAGAGCATTGATTTTCAATGGAAATCCACTAGGAACGTTGCCTCCCAAGGTTGAAAATACGGGTGGAACAGCATCAGGATAGAATCCGCGCTCTTGTAACTCACGAATCAGGCTTCGAGTATTTGAAATATTGTTCAGAGCTGGGATATGGGTGTTTACGAGATGGTCCCGTTCGACAATCCAGTGTTGTTCACGAGTGAAATAAACTGGGCTGTTAATAAGTGGTGGGAAATTATCATTACTAGAGTTTGACGATGAACGAGGGCGATCTCCGTATGGAGTGGTTGTCTGGACATCTCCCCAGCGGGCTGATTCTGCAATAATGGCCTTATCGATTTCCTGGCAGATTTCGAGGACTCGAGAGCCTGAGTTTTCGGCGGTTAACGCACCTCCATCATGGAGGTGCTTATAGACACGATCGGCAAACCGACTCATAAATTCGGGATTCTGTCGCAGGAATCCGAAAAATTTGGAACCTCCAACCGGCATCGATGATCCTCGTGCGCTCGTGTAATAGTCCCAAGTAAACTTATCGAGGACAATTTCCTGATCCCAAACCCAAAAACGGTATTTCCCGTCACCCGTCGATGAATTCACCGCAGCATAACCGTTCGTTCTTGGCCAATCTTCAGCATCGACGTAGAAATGCAAGATCAGGTAGTCGATATAGTTTTCTATGTCGAGCATCTCACTGACGGTATTGAACGTTGCGATGCTCTCAGGGTTTGCGCTAAGTAGGTTCTCAATCGTTTCCCATTGGCTGATTTCTCCGGCTGGAGGGGTGAAGTCTTCGTCAAAGTTGTCGTTGATTTCCCAGTCTTCTTTTTCTCCTCCGAGGTGTTCGCTAAAAAAGTCGTCTTCGATACGTTCGGTTAAATCATGAACACCAAAGTAGAGGCCATTCAGATATAAGTGGACGAAGTTTCCGTAAGAAGTCGGCTGCCCCATATCTCCGAAGCTATCTTTCATCCAGACATCTCGCATGTAGAGTGAATCATTCGGACGGTAGCGATCCGTAGCCCAAGTATTCAGCGCCCATGAATCGGTAAAGCAGGCACGAAGAACGAGCTTATTGAAGGTGTTAACAGGTGAGTCAGGAAAAAGATTGTAGCGTAGTTTTCCCACTCCTACTGAAGACCGGAAGCTGATTCGAATGGAGTGCTTCTGCATTCGGAAAGGAGTTCGCGAAGAGTTCCCGTGAGTTTCAATGACGACATCTTCCTGAAATCCTTCAGTACCATCCGGTAGAATGTATTCGATAGAGCCAAATTTTTCGACGCGTTCACGAGGTGTTCCGTAGAGGCTAGTGTTATCATTAGCGACTTTTTCAGCCTCGGACATAACGATGTCTCGTTGGCGTAAGGTGAGTGAGACTGTCGGGATGTCGAGGAGGGCGTCGCGGATGGAGTAGCCTTCTCCACGCAAATTCAAGACGTCATTCACCACTCGAGGATCCATCTCATAGTCTGCTGTTACAGTATCAGCCATAAATGCCTGTGCAATCTGATCATCAAAGCCCCAATCAGTAGCCCAGCCTTCCGGGGTAGCAGGTTGTTGAGCTACATCATCAACGAAGATGTAGGTGTGTGTGTCGACATTTGTCGGGATCCAGTTGCTATTAGGTAGGAAGGCAATCGCACGAACATTTGTTGTCGTGCTAATGGGGATCGGGTTTACGAAAAGAGTTCCTGTGGTGGGAGTTGGGAGAGATCCATCAGTAGTGTAGTGGATTCTGGCACCAGAAGTATTTGAGGAGATAGTGAGGTTGAAAGGGGTATCATAGAATCCTCGATTGATATCAAATTCAGTATCTTCGACTATGCCATCTGCACCGTTAGTGTTCGTGGCGCGTGGAGTAGGAGTTTGAAAATAGAAGAATTCATCAGAGCCTTCGACTCTTCCGTATGAGCGATCGGGGAACTGGACTGGATATTCCGGTGAAAAGGAATCGACGATATCACTCCCATTTGGTCTAACGAGAGCTAGGAATTCTCCTGCACTATTCAGGCTGAAATTGGTGTGAAGATTGCCTTCTGCGTCTGGTTGATCATCGCCCGAGCAAAATATTAACAGCGTTCCATTGGCAGGAATAGAGACGGTAGGAAATGTCCATTTATTGAGGGCAAAATCATCATCGGTAAGATGGTAGCCAGTAAGATCAATGTCTGCCGCAGTTGGATTGGTCAGCTCTACCCAGTCACGACGATTTTTATTTCCATCATCAATGCCAGATTGATTACTCGCTAAAAATTCGCTGATGAATACATCGGTGGCATTGATTTGAGCAAAGCAAGAGATGCTTAGAGCGATCCAAAGAAAAATAAATTTAACTACTCCTGTAACCATAATCTTAGCTTCGACAATAGCTCAGCAGTGTGCCAATGCAATCTATATAATTTGAGACAAATGTCAGAATTCCTACCCAAGGGAGCAATCTAGACTAAGGGTCTACTTAAGTTCGAGCCATTGTCTTGGAGATTGTTTTTCTTCCGCCAATACCTCAGGTTTCACCCTGTCTATACTCTGGTTTTTTTCCTTGTGTAGGGACCTCGCGATAAATGCCTTGTTGGAGGTCTGGAAGACTGCCTTAAAAGACAGCATTTACTCTTTTAGAGGCAGCCTCTGAGGTGCAAAAAAATAAAAATCAGGCATGAAATGTCATGCCTGATTGAAAAAGTGAGCTGTGGTGATTTTGAGCGTTACTGCGCTTTCCGCCTTGGCTTATTAAGTGTCGCTTTACGGTAAAATGCGATGGCTTCAGCGATGGATTTTGCAAGGGTGCGCTGGTAGTTGGGGGAGTGAATCAGGCGGCGTTCGGAGGGGTGGCTTAAGAAACCTCCTTCGAAAAGAATTGAAGGATGCTTTACCCCAGTTAGGACACTGTATCTGGCCCGGCGGATACCGCGGTCAGGCACTTTCATGCCGCGCTTATTGAGAGTCATAAGTGTCCCCCAATGAACAGCCGTTGCGAGAGCGATATTGGCAGAATCTTGATAATTTCCAGGCTTAGCTTGGAAATCGGAAGCTTTAATCGAGCGGCCATAGTGGGCTACCCCGACCGGAGAAAGGGTAAATGTTTCGATACCTCGTGCTCGTGAGGCACCCCGACCCACAGCATTAAAATGGATACTGATAAAAATCGCGTTTTTATGCCGGTTCGCAATTTCCACCCGTTGTTTCAGCGATAGGAATATGTTCGATTCTCGCGTCATCACGACTTTGAAACCTTTTTTAGTGAGGTTATCCTTCAGGAGTCGGGCGACTTTGAGGTTATAGCCTGCTTCTGTTCCGAGTCGATTGACCGCTCCGGCGTCCTTTCCTCCGTGGCCGGGATCGATGATGACGGTATCGAATGCTTTAGCGGTGCGGATTTCATCAGGACGCAGAATAGGATGGATGACCTTGATGAGATCAGTGCTGGAAACGTGATGAGAGCCCTTGAGTAGCACGATCGCATTACTAAAAATAAATTTCACCCCATTCATCAGGACTTCCTGACCGCCGGCGTGAAATTGGAGGGTGACTCCTGCTTTGCCGGGATTTGAAATGATGATTTTACGGCCGGAACGTTTGAAGGTCTTGAATTCGTAGAATTCTTTCACCTTGCGAAGGGGGATGTACTTATTGCCCTTGTAGCTGGTTTCATTCCACTGAAAAGCCTGTGACAGAGAGGTCAGGATCGAGAAGGCGATAAAAAAGGCGACGATTGGGCGAGAGAATGCGTGCGTCATCATGTGAGATTGGGCGGAGGAACAAGGTGGGCGTAGAACCGTTATTATGCGACCTGTTAAAAAAGATCCAAGGTGAAAAGTGGCTACATTTTGTAGGGCAAAGATATTATACGGATGAAAATTCATCGTAAAGATGGCCGTAGCCACTAGCCTTACGACATGGGCGACACAGAATTATCTGCCATCGAGATGAGTCTCGCGTCGCTTAGGCTACGGATTCGTCGTCTTCAGTGTGGTCGTGGTGTCATGAGTGTGGTCCTGATGATTCTCGTGGCTCTTATCTTGATCATGGGGAGTGATTGGC
>CALGMJ010000190.1 GCA_937958875.1 uncultured Verrucomicrobiales bacterium
TAGGCATCAGTGAAATCTGGGTAATCAGTGGTTTTTTAAAACGATTTTCCAAGTAATGGCGATCACTCTAGCAAGATTTTAGTCTGGATTACTCCCTTGTGCAGGAGCCCTGTGGCGCTCAGCCTCTTTAAGCTGTGTGGATTGCCAAGTAATCGAAGGAGGAATTGAGTTGACCGATAAGATTAGAATGAAGGACCCAAATTTCGGACAACCTTCTACTAGAGAATACTTTATACTCTTCCCCTTTATTCCTCAAAGATTTGAAGCCGTCATGTTCTCATGTAGTGGATGGGACACCTAAAAAGCCAGCTCCCCGGAGGAAACTGGCTTTGATGGAAAAACAAATTCTCAGATTAAGTTTTATTTATTCTTCGCTTCTTCCTCGAGGAAGAGACGCGCAGCATTGAAACTACTCCGAGCATATTCACGAAGAGCTTTATCATCGAGGAGTGCTAAGCCTTCTTCGGTGACTTCTGATTGGTAGATCTTCCAAGCCTTTTTCCGCATTTGATCGAAATCAATTTCGATACGTTGGATTGGACCATCTTCACGGCGACCACGATTTCGGTTTCGATTACGACGGTTACCTTTTTCCTGACGCTCTCCTTTAGAATCATCACGCTCCCCTTGCTCTTTATGATCACGCGAGTCTCTTGATTCTTTGGAATCTTTAGAATCCTTATTTTTTGGCGGTGATTCATCACCGTCATTAATCTCCTTGATCAGAGGTTCGCTCGTTTCAAGAGGCTCATTCGCAGTCTCACGACGGGCATCTCGAACCCGAGATTTAGGCTTGGATTTCTCTGACTTCTCAGCTGGCTCTGAAGTCGAATCTGATTCTTGAATCAGACTCGCAGCAGCCGCACCAGCACCACTAGCGGCAGCCGGTACTGGATCAATTGAAGTACTCGCTTCGGATTGTGTTGAATTTATCTTCTCGCCTTCTTCTTTCTCTGGCGCAGATTTAGTGGTATTAGCACTATTCTGCTCAGGTGGAGCTGATTCTTCAGAAGAATCAGCAGCAGGGTTGATGATTGGTTGAGAGGAAAGACTTTCACCAGGAAGCACAACTGGGGCTTCGTTGGTAAATGGAAGTTGTTCTTCCACGGCATCAGCAGTGGACTTTTTGGCAGCCTTCTTAGAAGTACTCCGCTTTCGCGTGACTTTCCGGGCAGCCTTTTTCTTTGGGACAGATTCTTCTGACATGTTGCTATTAAAAAAGACGGGGCACCGCCCCGCCTGGAGTTTTTGTGAAGAGTCCTAGGACAAAAGGGAATTCTTTAATTCCAAATATCGTCTTCGGTCTCTTCGCTTTTCAAGTTGCTATCGATGTTTTCCCCGGAAGGTTCTCCATCAGGACCAAGTGACCAAGCATCGAAATCTTCATTTCGCGCCTCAGGCACTGAGCTCCCTTGAAGATCCGTCCCGGATCGATAACGAAAAGAGTTATTATATTTATCGATGATAACAAACTCTCCATTGATCTTGCGAACGAGCCCTGAATTTTTATTCAGGAGTTCAGGCCAATAGGTCTGACCTTCAGGAGGACTCTCGGAAGTCGTCCCTCGTCCGGTAAAATCACCGGAAAGAGCCTTATAAACCTCACGGCTAAGAACATCGTTAGAGAACGGGTAAATCCCGCTATTATCAGAAGCATAGTTCTCAATGCCGTTTTTCATGCGAGCAAGCCGCACGATGGTTTCCTTTCTCGCGTTTGTTTTATTCACCGCGCTAACCGCTGCGATAACGATCGACGCTAGAATCACAATAATGGTGATCACCGTCATCAGCTCAACGAGGGAAAATCCACGAGCTTGGTAACGAGAGGCAGGAGAGTTTGTTATTTTCATCTAGAACAATCGGATGGATTTCAATCATTTGCAAGAATGCTGAAAAGAGGAGCTTACGCCCCGCCTCCCTGCATCTGCTGAATGACCTTGATGAGTGGTAAGAAGAGAGCAAAGACGATAGCCCCCACCACGAGAGCGAGAATAACAATCATCACAGGCTCAAGAATCGAGGTCAATGCGGTCACCGCTCCATCGACTTCATCATCATAGACGTCAGCAATCTTAAGGAGCATCTCCGGGAGTTGACCCGTTTCCTCACCCACATCAACCATGGAGACAACGAGATTTGGGAAAATCCCAGTCGATTGAAGTGGAGTCACGATTGATTCACCCTCTTTCACCGCTTCATGCACCTTATCAATGGCATCTGAGACGATGGTATTACCTGCAGTATCGCGAGTAATATTAAGAGCTTGGAGAATCGGAACACCAGAAGTCACGAGAGTTCCGAGAGTCCGAGTAAAACGAGCGATGGCACTCTTACGCTGAATATCACCGAAGATAGGCAGTTTCAGCTTCAGATTATCAACCATTCGTCGACCTTTCATGGTCCGGGCCCAAGCAGTGACCGCAAGCCAAGTGACAACGACCCCGATCAGGACCCAAACAGAATTCGGGAGCACGAAAGGTCTAGCGAGCATCCAGTCGGAGAAACCAAACACAACTCGTGAAATGAGAGGGAGCTGTTCGCCACCCATATCCGCAAACATTTCGCGGAAACGAGGCACAATGAAGAGCATCAGGAAGGTAAGAATCGCTACCGCGATGAACATCACGATCACCGGATAAACCATTGCTGAAACGATCTTGCCCTTCAGCTTATGAGCTTTCTCCTGGTATTCAGCAAGACGGGTTAGGACGACTTCGAGAACACCACCAAGCTCACCGGCTTTCACCATGTTTACGAAGAGCTTATTAAAAATCTTCGGGTGTTGGGCGAGAGACTCAGAAAAGGTAGAACCACCCTGCACAGAGTCAGCGAGGTTGTTAATCGTTGCCGCTAAGACAGGATTCGGCTCCTGCTTACCAAGAACAGTGAGACCACGAAGAAGAGGGAGACCAGAGTCAATCAGCGTCGCTAACTGACGGGTAAAGATCATAAGGACCTTAGGCTTGATCTTGCCGCCTGCTTTCGCTTTGGCCTTCTTTTTGCCCTTTGCGCCTTTTTTCTTACCGCCTGCGACAGCGAGCTTCCCTTTCCCCTCTTCTACGACCTGAGTGGGATAAAGACCCTGGCCGCGCAAACTGGCGACGGCTTCGGTCTCAGAGTTGGCTTGGACCACGCCTGTGGTCTGCTCGCCACGTGAGTCCAGTGCGATGTATTGAAAATTAGCCATAAGTAGTTACGAGATAAATTGAAGGTGTGTTTCTAAGAGTTCTAGAGAAGAGGAGAAAGGATGGGGAAGCCTCAAATTCCCGAAATGGGAGAAATCTGCCTCTTTGTGAGCTTTCTCACTCTGATATGCGTCAAATGTAGTGGACTAGGTATATTTAAGTACTTCCTCAATGGTGGTTTTTCCTTCGTAAATGGCACGGAGACCATCTTCACGAAGTGTTGTCATTCCTAGTTCGACCGCTTTTTGCTTCATGACCACACTTGGAGCACGCTCAATAATGAGCTCTCTAACCGGATCATTGACATCTAGGAGTTCGAAAAGTCCGGCCCGGCCTTTATAACCGGTCTGGCCACAGGTTTTACAACCACGTCCGGTATAGAAGCTCTTATCACCAAGTTCATGTGGAGAAATCCCAAGCTGGCTGAGAATAGCCTCACTCGGTTCATATGGAGACTTACAGTCAGGACAAATGGTCCGCAGGAGACGTTGAGCGAGAATACCTTCAAGTGATGCAGCTACAAGAAACGGCTCGGTTCCCATATCAATGAGACGAGTTACCGCACCGGCAGCGTCATTTGTGTGAAGAGTCGAAAGCACTAGGTGACCTGTAAGCGACGCCTGGATGGCAATTTGTGCCGTTTCCAGATCTCGCATCTCTCCCACGAGAATTTTATCAGGATCCTGACGCAAGAAAGCACGCAAGATCGCAGCGAAAGTGACCCCGATTCCTTCGTTCACTGGAATCTGAATAATCCCATCAACATCGTATTCCACCGGGTCTTCTGCAGTGAGAAGCTTAGTATCGATGGTGTTGATCTCACGAAGCGCAGCATAAAGGGTCGTTGTTTTTCCCGCTCCAGTAGGCCCAGTTACGATGAAAATTCCGTTCGGCATGTGCACGGTCTCAACCACGTAATCGTTCACGTGCTTAGGCAAACCAAGTGCAGGTAAGTCCAAGTTCACCGAACTCCGATCAAGAATACGGCAAACGACACTCTCACCATGCTGAGTCGGCAAAGAGGAGACACGCATATCGACTTGCTTATCCCCAACCTGCTTCACAATTCGTCCATCCTGAGGGATACGACGCTCCGCAATATTCATGTTCGCCATCACCTTCACCCGGGAAAGGATGGGTAGAGCAAGATGAACGGGTGGTGGTGCCATCTCATAGAGAGCGCCGTCAACACGATAGCGGATTTTAAATTCGGTCTCAAAAGGCTCGAAGTGAATATCAGAGGCCTTTTCCTTAATCGCCTGATACATCACGAGATCGACATAGCGGACAATCGGCGCAGAGTTTGCATCCTCTTCAGCAGAACCCTCAGTCCCGGTAAGACTGAGACCACCATCGAGCTGATTAAGAATGTCCTCCATGGCCTTTTCTTCACCGCCATAAAGTTCATTAATTTTCTGCTCTACCAGGTAGTCAGGAGCTACCATGAGGACCACTTCCTGCCCAGTAGCAAAGCGCAGATCTTCGATAACCTGAGGATTCAGAGGGTCGGTCAGAACAACGGAAAGTCCATTGTCATCATAACCGACAGGAAGAGCTCCGTGAAGACGTGCAGTTCCTGCTGGCACTAGGGTAAGAAGGGCTTCGGGAGGTTCAAATTCAGAAATATCGACGAGCTGGGCGCCAAGTTCCTGGGCGATCACGGGCCAGACATCATCCTTTGAGCCGATCACTTGATAGTCCGCGAGGATTTCCCCCATTTCCTTACCACTGCTTTCGACCTCATTCATGACATCCTGAGCCAGGGCGGTGTCGACGAGACCGCGTCCAATGAAGAGATCGAGTACTTGTTGATTATCCATCTATTTAGAAAAATTTAAGAGTTAGTGTGTTGCATGGCGGCAGATCAATCGGAATCAGCCATAGTCACTCCGATCACCTCGGCAGCGGTTGTCTTACCGGTCAGGACCTTACGGATCCCATCTTCTCGCAGGGTCCGCATTCCTAGCTCACGAGCACGCTTACGCAGCTGCGGAGTGCTGAGATCTTGGTTGATGAGATGGCGCACCTCATCGTCGATTTTAAAGACCTCGTAAATACCGCTTCGGCCACGGTAACCACCACCCTTACAGTTTTCACAACCGTTCGGAGACATGATGTTGGCATTCGCCATTTGAGAAGGATCAATATTAAGCGAAGACAGTTCTTTTTCGGTAAGAACTCCGGGAGTTGCACACTTACTACAGAGAGTTCGCACGAGACGCTGAGCCATGATCGCACGCACCGCAGAAGCGATGAGGAAGCGTTTAATCCCGATATCAGCAAGTCGAGCCACCGCACTTGGAGCATCGTTCGTGTGAAGTGTGGAGAAAACAAGGTGACCGGTGAGAGAAGCTTGAATCGCAATCTCTGCCGTCTCCTTATCTCGAATCTCACCCACCATGATGATGTTTGGTGCCTGACGGAGCATGGAACGAAGCGCCGCTCCAAAAGTCATGCCAATATCAGCTTTCACCATCACCTGATTAATTCCAGCGAGCTCATATTCCACCGGATCCTCCACAGTGATGATCTTTTTATCCGGCTTATTAATCTCGTTTAGACAGGCGTAAAGAGTCGTTGTTTTACCAGAACCTGTCGGACCAGTCACGAGGATGATCCCATCAGGAAGGCCGATGAGTTCCCGGAAAGTTTCCTGATCATCAGAAAGAAAACCAAGCTGTCCAAGACCAAGAGTAAGCGCTGACTTATCAAGAATACGCATCACGATACTCTCCCCGTGATTACTTGGAACGGAGGAAACACGAAGATCAACCTCTTTCCCCCCCATTCGAATCTGGATCCGGCCATCCTGCGGAAGGCGTTTCTCCGCAATACTCATGGTGGAACTCATCACCTTGAGGCGAGCAATAACCGCAGGTAGAAGCTTTTTCGGGTGGGAAGCAACTTCCACTAGCTTACCATCAATTCGATTTCGAACACGAAGAGAAGTCTCCAGCGGTTCAATGTGAATATCGGAAGCACGAGATTTAAAGGCATCTACCAGAATCCCATTCACCATCTTGATGATAGGTGCATCAACACCTTCATCGGTCACCTCACCGACCACGGTTACGGCATCAGACGAGTCATCACTATCTTCGCCGTAGATGGTGGTCATCCCCTTAGCGATCCCACTGGGCGTCGCCGAGTAAAAGACAAGTTCACGGCCCACAACATGAGGAAGAGAATCAAGAACCTCAAAATCCAGGACATCTGCAACAGCAACGCTGAGATATGAACCATCATCCGCTACTGGAATAGCACGATACTGGCGTGCAACCTCAATCGGCATGCGGTCTGCCAAGACCTCACTGAGCATGACATTTCCTAAATCAAGATACTCGACCCCAGAATTCGTGGCAGCAACTTGAGCAACAACACTTTCTGTGACATCTCCTTTTTCTAGGAAATATTCGAGAGGGCTCTGACCTGTAAGGCCAGCGGTGATTTCCTGAACATAGGCGGGGTCGATTTGACCCGCTTCTTGCAGGAGTTGGAGTAAATAGTCTTCGTTGGAATACACGGCAAGGGTGTCTGAATTCTTATGTGGAGTGCGCAGAAGGTGATGAAATTCACTCTTCCTTAACTTGTATTTAATGAATCTGGGAAATCGCTTCGATGCTGTCAATGCGCCGAGTCAGATTGATGAAAAAAACCGCCCTAGCCTGCCTCCTCTATGGAACCAAAATTAGACTAGAGATCTGGAAAATACACTTTGAGCAGCTCAAACTGCCGATGAGCCATTTTTTGAGCCGCCGATATCTCTTGATCGTCGTATCCCGCGAGATGAAGCATCCCGTGAATACCATAGAGCGCGATCTCGCGAGCCTGAGAAGTCCCGAACTCTTTTGCCTGACGCTCCGCAGTCTCTACCCCAATCAATAACTCACCATGTTCAAAGGTGATCACATCAGTTGGGGTCGCATCGGCCAGAAATTCACCATGAATACGAGCCATTTCAGCATCATCGAGAAGGGAAATTTCCAAGGTAGAAAGCGCGCCAATTTCACCTAATCCAAGATTTTGTAAAAGCTCGGCAACCTGCCCCCATCCTTTTCTCAGGAGAAGGAGAAACGGCTCATCCAAGACCTCCGCTTCCACAACATCATACACCTCGACCTCAATCATCCCTCTTTACTGCGGCGTACTTTCGTTTTTTCCACTTCACCTCCTCGAACAGTCTTCTCTTTCGGAGTCACGGTGATTGCCCCAGTGCCTTCCTCTACCGTCTCTTTAGGATATTCAATGCGAGCATGCAGCATACTACGGAGCGTTTTTGAAAACACGCCGCGAATCGTATTCAGCTCATTGAGAGTCAGGCCGCAATTATCGAGTTGACCATCGCGAATGCGCTTAAAAACGATTTCATCCACTAGAGCCCGGATTCTCGCAGGAGATGGTTTTTTGATTGTCCGAGAAGCGCTTTCCACCGCATCAGCTAGAGAAATGATTCCACTTTCCTTCGATTGCGGGATCGGCCCTGGATAGCGGAAGCTCTTTTCGTCAATCTGTGGGAGATCATCGACCGCCCCCTCATCTCGATCTTCTTTTTCCTGCTCAGCCGCCTTTCTCTCCTGCGCCTTACGGTAGAAATAATAAACGAGAGAATCTCCATGATGTTCCTGAATCACCTCGAGAATCCGAGGATTCAGCTTGTGCTTAATCGCCAAATCGACGCCATCCTTAACGTGAGCGATAATGATCAAAGCACTCATCGTCGGAGTCAACTGATCGTGTGGATTCCGATCACCCTGGTTTTCAATAAAATACTCGGGCTTACTCAGCTTTCCAATATCATGAAAATAAGCACTTGCCCGACACTGGAGAGCATCGACGTCAATTGCCTCTGCCGCAGCCTCTGAAAGCGCAGCTACAATCAGACTATGATGAAAAGTACCCGGTGCTTCGAGCTGCATCTGGCGTAAAAGCGGATGATTCAAATCACTCAACTCCAGCCAAGAAATCTCCGTTGTGAGTCCAAAGACCCCCTCCAAGACAGGCAAAATCCCACTAATTAAAAGCCCCGTAAACACCCCTACCCCGACTGCCGCCACACAGGCTTCGCCAAAATGACGCCATGCCGTCGGCTCCCAAGACCCTAGGCCCTCGATAGCGATCTTTCCAAACAGCAAATCTAACCCCAGAGCTGCGACTCCGACCCAAAAACCAGCTCTCAACAAGCGACCTCTCTTTCTCACATGCTTCGTCGCAAAAACTGCCACTAAGCCACAAAACAAGCTCATTGCCAAAAAGATCCAGCGATCACTGACCGGCATTAACAAACAACTAAAGAGACTCCCAAAGACCGTCGAATAAACCCCCGCCCGCTGCCCTAAAAGCACCGAGTGAACGATAGGAGCGAGCGCAAAAGGAATGATTAAAAAGTGAAAACTCACTGGAATAACCCCGCTTAGAGCTAACTTCCCCACCAAAACAACCACCCAAAGCTGAAAAACAATCCCTCCAAAAACGAGTAAGACACTGCCATTTTTCTTCGCACAATCCTGATGATTAAGCTGAAAAATCGCCACTGCCGCCGTAGCCAAGACTCCCACGACCGCGATCGAATTAAACCACCCCCACAACTCGACCTCGAGCGCATCCCACAGCACCAGCATTAACCCCGCAAAAAAACCGGCGTAAATAATCGCCCGAATCACCGCACTACGCTCAAGAAGCCCTAAAAGCGTTTTATCATCTTGGGTACGACGTTTTTTCCCTGAGGAAAGGCCCTGCTGTACCAGCCGCCATCGTCTAATCGAGTCAATAAGTCCCACGGGATGAATCTGTGTTAATGGCAAATCTGTGAAAACAGAATGAAATCAATCTTTCACAACGCCAGAAAGCGACGCTAGGCACGCACAACCCACAGATCAAGCCGGAAGAATTCATCTTCAGTTTCCCACTTTTCGAATTTGTTTCGTATTTAAAAATCTGCCAAACCTGCTCTACCAAAACTACATGAAGCCCCGCAATACCCTCGCCCAGACTGAAACCCGCACGGGTAAACCACTCGAACTCATCGAGCATGATGCACGCTTCTATCTCGAATCCGCCGGCACTCAAGTCGACGCCTTTCACCTCGGCCATCCCGCCCGGGAACTCGTGGGGATGCTCTGCCGCCCTTTTCGCCCCGCTCGCAAACCGCGCATCATCTTTCTCGGCCTTGGCTTTGGGCACGCCGTTGTCGAAGCCTGCTCATCCCTCCCGCAGGAAAAAGCGAGCTTTGTCATTCTTCCCGAATCAAACGAACTCGCCTCACTTTTCAGCCAACACCTCCCAAGTGATCCACTCGATGATGAACGCGTCTTCCTAGACTCCGATCATGGACCTTGGGAGCCCATCCCAGCAGACTACTCCGGCAGCCAGGCCATCATCGCTGATCTAGACCACCTTCAATCGATGGCTCCGAAAAATTGGACCTTTAACCAACTCCCCATTCTTCATAACCTCTTTGATACTATCAAAGCTGGCGGACTCGTAGGACTCATCATGAGCCGCCCTGATCCCGAACTTGAAAAAAACTTCCGTAAATGCGGCTTCGAAATTGTCACTGAATTAGTGCCAGTTTCCGAAAAATCTAAGAAAAATCGCATGCTCTACCTCGCTCGTAAAGGTCACTACCAAGGCCATCGTTAACTTATGAAAACACCCCTTCTATTTACTCTTCTAACAACAGCTTCCCTCTTAGGCGGTGAACACGTTGTTAAAGCTGGCAAGTTTGAAACCGCTCTCAAATTTGACGCAACTTTTCTCCCGATCGAAACAAAACTCATCGAGATCAAACCTGAAGAATGGAAGGATTACCGTATTCTAGAACTTGTAGAACACGGCTCTGAGGTAAAAGAAGGTAATCCTCTCGTAGCCTGTGATTACGACTCATACCTACGGACTTTAGCAGCAAGAAAAGAAGCCCTCAAACTCCAGCAAATCTCTCTCGAGAAATCAAAGCGAGAACTCGCCGAGCTAGAAGTCCAGATCCCCCGTGAAAACGCCAAAGCAAAGCGCCTTTTCCAATGGGAAAGTGACTCACTGGCTCAATACCAAAAGATCGACCGAGCCCTCGAAATCAAACAAGCCGAGGAACGCCAAAAGCGCGCAGAACGCACCCTCGAATACACCGAGGAAGAGCTCAAGCAGCTCCTGAAAATGTATGAAGAAGATGGTCTCACCGAAGAAACAGAAGAGATCATCCTCAAACGCCAACGTTCGAGTGTTAAGACCGCTGAACTCGCCCTTGAACGCGCTCGAGCCGCGACCAAGTGGGCTCTTGAGAAAGTGACCCCAAAGAAAGACATCGATAAAAAAGAGGCTCACGAGAACGCGAAACTCCAGCTCGACTCCACTCTTGCGAAGAACGCCCTCAGACTGAAAGAAAAACAAATTCAACTATCGAAAGCGGAACGCGAATACAGCGAAGCACAGCGCAAACTCGAAAACCTCAAAAAAGATAAATCCTTTTTTCAGCTCCTCGCCCCAACTGAAGGAATCATCGTACATGGCAGCTTAGAAAAAAACACCTGGCCTCCAAGCGCAACTGATAAATTCCTATTCCCTAATGGGAAACTGCCATCACATAAGCCCTTCATGACTCTGATTCCCAAGAATCATGGTTTACAACTTCACGCTAAACTCTCTCAGGAAGATCACCTCAAATTACACCCCACCTTCACCGGCACAGCTGAGATCAAAGGGCTCCCTGATTTAAAAATCTCTGTAAAAGTGAATTCCCAGTCATCCCTTCCGGACAGTAGCGGAAAATATGATCTGAGCCTGAATGCCGAACTCCCTAACGAGCATCCCCTCGTGATGGGGATGAAAGCAAAAGTCTCTCTGGTAACTTATCAGAATGAAAAGGCACTCACAGTCCCTAAGAAAGCACTCAAAAACGCAACTGTTCAGGTCAAGCTCACAGAAGGAAACAGTGAAACACGGACCGTGAAAATAGGTCGCGAACAGGACGGCTTCGTCGAAATCCTCTCTGGCCTAGAGGAAGGGCTCGTAGTCATTTTTGACGACACCCGGAAGTAATGATCTATCTCTTCCAGTTCTTTCTTTTAATCGCATTTGCCTCGTTGGCACTTGCTGAGAGCCTAGCTCCGCCACCCCACCTTCCGGAACTCGCCCCTCTCCCAGAGTCGCCATCCTTCACCGCGGAAGATTATCAAAGCGCAATCACTAGAGGAGTCGATTTCCTACTAAAAAAGCAAAATAAAAGTGGCTCATGGGGCGGACCCCGCCGGACGAAAGGCCTCAATATCTATGCCCCTGTCCCCGAAGCCCACCTCGCCTTTCGAGCAGGCTCATCAGCCCTCGCTCTCTCTGGCTTAATTCATAGTAAGGATACTCGTCCTGAATCCCAACAAGCCATCGACCGCGCCGAGAAATGGTTCTTGGGCCCCTTCACCAAGCTTCGTCACCTGAACCCCACCGCTACATATAACGTCTGGGGCCACGCATACGGTCTCCGTGCGCTCGCTGCTCTTCATCGCCATCGGACAGGAGATCCAGAAAAACAAGAACAGCTTAAAAAAGTCGCTCAAAAGCAACTTCAGATGCTCATTAAAACCGAAGATATCAATGGCGGCTGGGGCTATCTCGACTTTGATAATCACACCGCTCATTTTTCAGGAATCCCAACTTCATTCACCACCGCTACAGTCCTGCTAGCCATGCAAGAGGCAAAGCAAGAAATGGATCTCGTACTTCCTGAAACACAAATCAAACGTGGCCTTCAGAGTATCAAGAAACAGCGCACCCCTGATTGGTCATTTGTTTATTCATGGAATCATCGCTTACGCCCCCGCTACGCCATTAATCGGCCAGCAGGCTCGCTAGGCCGCTCACAAGTCTGCCTCGCCGCTCTCAAAAAATATGGTGATGAGCGAGTCACAGATGAACTCCTCAGCTACTGGCTTCAGCGTTTAAGTTTAAGAGAAGGCTGGCTCAGCATGGGCCGCAAACGGCCTAGACCTCACGACATTCATTTCTCGATCTCCGGCTACTTCTATTACTACGGCTTCTACTATGCTAGCGAGTGCCTTCACCTACTCCCTCCCTCTGAGCAGAATCGCCTCGCCCCCTACCTCGCCGCTCCTCTTTTCGAAAAACAGGAAAAAGACGGCTCATGGTGGGACTACCCTCTCTATGACTACCATCAGGCCTATGGGACAGGCTACGCGCTCACGACTCTTGCCCGCCTTAAGGCTTCTAGCGGATTCTAACAATCAAGCACTCACATAAGCCTGTTGTAGTCCCCTCCATCTTATCGCACCATCCATTCTTATGAATTCAGATTTCCTCGTGATCGGCGCAGGCGTCGCTGGTCTCTCCTTCGCCATCAAAGCGGCTGAACACGGCACCGTGACCGTGATTACCAAAGGCGAATTGATGAATTCAAATACGGCTTGGGCCCAAGGTGGCATCTCTGCCGTCCTTCCAGAAGGACTCCGGGATCCTGAGGATGATTGCGGTAAACATATCGATGACACTCTCGATGCTGGCGCTGGCCTCTGCGATCCTGAAGCCGTCTCCATCATCATTGAGGAAGCTGCCGAAACCATCGAAGAACTCGTCGACTGGGGTACGAACTTTGATCGAGATGATGAAAATCCCGAGCGCTACTCACTAGGTAAAGAAGGTGGCCATTCCGAACGCCGTATTCTTCACTCGAAAGACACCACAGGTCGCGCCATCTCGGAAGCGCTCATCGAGACTGCTAAAGCGCACCCCAATATCACTCTACTCGAACATCACTACGCCATCGATCTCATCACGAGTGGAAAACTCGGAGCTGTCACCGATGACCGAGTTTTGGGAGCCTACGTCCTCGAAATTGATTCTGACCAAGTTCAGATCTTTCATTCCCCACGGGTCATCCTAGCCACTGGCGGCTGCGGTAAGACCTATCTCTACACCACCAATCCTGACAGTGCTACTGGTGATGGCCTCGCCATGGCCTGGCGTGCAGGAGCGACTATTTCTAATATGGAATTTATCCAATTCCATCCCACCTGTTTTTATAACCCCGCTGCCATCGGGGCCGAAGCTCGCTCCTTTCTCGTCTCTGAAGCAGTCCGTGGCGAAGGTGCTATTCTAATCAATCACGAAGGACGGGAATTCACCAAAGACTATGATCCACGCGGCTCTCTCGCCCCCCGCGATATCGTTGCCCGAGCCATCGATAGTGAAATTAAAAAAACCGGGGCCTCCTGTGTCTTTCTGGATATTTCCCCACTGGGAGACCATTTCATTGAACGTTTCCCCTTCATTCACGAAACCCTTCTCTCCTACGGGCATAACGCTATGGAAAAGCCCATTCCAGTCGTTCCCGCAGCACATTATCAGTGCGGCGGGGTGGAAACAAATATCGATGGTGGCACCTCTATCCGTGGCCTCTATGCCATCGGAGAAGTAGCTCATACCGGTCTTCATGGAGCCAACCGACTCGCCTCAAACTCCCTTTTAGAAGGGAACGTCTTGGCCCGTCGAGCTCTCACCGAGATCCTTCACCGATATCCTCTCAGTAAAGAACTTCCTCCAGAACCTACCATTCCAGAGTGGGAAACTGGTGACACGGCCCCTCCTGAAGAGCTCGTCAACATCTACCATAACTGGGATGAACTCCGTCGAATCATGCAGGACTACGTATCTATCGTACGTACCGATAGCAGACTTCTTCGTGCCTCTCGTCGTCTAGTCAACTTACGTAAGGAAGTCCGAGAATTCTACTGGGGCCACTGCCTCACTCCAGATATTCTGGAACTCCGTAACCTCGTCACCACAGCCTCCCTCATCGTTGACTCCGCACTTCAGCGGAAAGAATCTCGTGGCTCTCACCACACCCTCGACTTCCCTGAGACAAAGGAAGAGTATGCGCGCCCTACTCGACTGAGACGTTTCTAAAAGCTCTGAGTTAAATGCGTGAAATCGCACGCTTCAGAGCATTCACTGCATTCTCACGGTCATCCCGCACCTCTTTTGATAACTCCCAGTGATACGGAGATGGGGTAGAGGATTTAAATGATCTCATCTGACTTTGCGCTGCTGAAAGAGCCTTATTCATTAACCCTCGGTAATGTTTATTGAGAGCTCCGGCATCAGGTCTAATCTTCTTTCTAGCTAAGCTGGTATTCATTTTCAGAATCGACCTCACCACTGCCATATCTTTGTTCTGCTCAAAGATCTTCAGTGCTGAATCTCCTCCCGAAAGACGGGTATCAAGCCGGAGCCCATTCACACCTGGTCGTAATTCTGATAACGCGTAGAGAAGCCGAGTCACCCTTGCTACCTTTTTGATCTTTTCAGGTTCACTTAAGAAAGATCTCAGACTTGAGCGCTGCCACTTAATAGGCACATCGAAACGAGCACCAAATCTCCGAACATTCCCGTAGCGTGTTCCAGAAGACACAAAATCTTTCTTGCCCTTAATCGCATGAGTCACGAGCCCAAACACGGTCTTTCCACCCTTACTAATAATTGGTCCGCCGCTATTTCCAGGGACAAGATCAGCATTAATTTCAAAGGACTTTGGCCCCATTGCTTCGACACTCCCCTGATGAGTCGTGATCACACTCCCTCCACCAGGATTTCCTAATGCAATAAAAGGAGCCTTGTCAGTGATACTGCTACGCCGCGGTAGCTTGAGAGCATAGGGAACTCGCTCCGCCATTTGAATGCGAGCGATATCAGCTCCGTGAGCAATTTCCAGCCTCCCAAATTTGCGGTATCGACGCCCTGCCTTATCGACAATTTTAAGACTCTTTTGAGAATTCCCACTCAGCACATGCGCTGCCGTGTAAAGGTAGATTCCACCATTAATATCCACAAAAAATCCAGTCCCTGCACCACCATCACCAGAAATAATCACCACAGCCTTGTGTAAATTTTCTTCATCAGAAGCTTCAAACTCATCATTAGCTGCACTCTGAGTAGACGATGAGTGAGATGTAGAAGTTGCGAGTAGACTATCAGTGTCACCGCCTAGATTGACTCCCATAAAATAGCGTTGAGCCCACCCTTTCGGTGCCGTCTCCGCGGTAAAATTGGTAAAGCCAGACCGATGCTTCACCCTGATCATTTCATCGGTGATTTCCACAATACTGACCTTACTAAACCCCTCATCTTTTTGAGATCTCACCTTATCAAAACGCCGACCAATATCAGCTTTACGGGCATTCTGAATATGCTTCTGAATTTCTTCACGAAAACTAGAAAACTCAGTCTCCACATCACTCAACTTCTCGCTCAGCTTTTTATTTTCATCCAAGAGCTCGATCGAATGATTTTGTGCCCGCTTCAACTCCTTGCTTTCTGACTTCTTTCTCCCCTGTGTTTTTGCAACGCGAATCTTAGCCTTAAGCTCTTTATTTTCGCTCTTCACCTCCTGAAGCTCCTCAATGAGCTCTTTTAGCTCCTCAATATCAGTAGACTTAGCCTCCTCTTCGACACAAGAATTTAAGACTACCGCAAAAAATAAAATAGAAAAACACCTTTTAAGCATGGGGACGCAGGAGAAGTAATAAGGAACCGCCAACTAGTCAATAAATCCCTTTTGATATCACGATCATCGGCATCCAGCCAACTCATATCACAACACCGCAGGATACTCGCATTGCGCCAAGTATTATGTCACCTTTCATTGGCGGAACACGATGAAAATTAGCGTTTCCGACGCCCACCTTTCTTACGAACAGTCTTGCGAGCTTGAGTTCGTTCCCTAGCCTGATTTTTGAGTTTTTTAGCACTACTGAGGACCGTGATAATCTCAAAATTTACTCGCTGATTCAGCCGGTCTACTTCATGGACCTTTACCTTAATCCTCTGACCAGCGCCTAAAGTCTCCCCTCTCCGGCTAGCGAAGCGATCGAGAGCATTTTCATAAAACCAATATCCCTCCGGCATCCCCTCACGACGGACCACTCCTTTTTGCTGGAGGTCGGTGCACTCAATAAAGAGCCCGATCGAACGAACTTCGGTGATGATAGCCTCAAAAGCTGGAGGTTCATCATACTCCATTGAAAGCTCCAGCCATTCTAACATTTTCAGACGTTTGCTTTCACTTTCCGCACTGGAACTCGTTCTCTCAGTCTCTGAGATATGCTCTGCGATTTCAGCACAGCCTTTTTCACTCGGAGTTCGGTCTGGATTTTTAACCCGATTTTCTAGTAATGGCTGAAGAGCACGGTGCATGATGAGATCGGCATAGCGCCTAATCGGGCTCGTGAAATGACAATAGTCTGTCTTAGCCAGTCCATAGTGCCCATCGGGGCTCGCGAGATAGCAGGCTCGCTTCAAACTTTTGAGAAGACCAAGTTTAATGGCATGCTCTTCGATGCTACCTTTCGCTTCATTAAGCAGGGCCTGGATGTGTTTCCGGTTGGTGAGATCACCAGGTTCATAGCCATGAGAACGAGCTAGCTCCCCGTATTCGTGAAGGCGATCTGGATCTGGATCTTCGTGAACACGGTAAATGGTCGGTTTATGAGCGTTTTTCACACGGCGTGCGACGGCCTCATTTGCCACGAGCATGAACTCTTCGATCAGCTGGTGACTCGTACTGTATTCCTCTTTTTTAAAACCTGTGGGAACGCCCTTTTCATCTAAAACGATGCTTACCTCAGGCATCTCAAGATCGAGCCCACCATTTTGAAAGCGACGCTTACGAAGGACGGCAGCACAGTTCCAGGCCTCACGTATATGAGCGCCAAGTTTTCCACCGTCTTCTTTTCCATCGAGAATATCCTGCGCTTCCTCATAGGAATACTTCCGCGGAGTCCGAATGACCGCAGCGACAAAACGCATCTTCTTGATCGCTCCCGCAGGACCGATATCGAGCACAGCACATTTAGTGAGACGATCCACTCCTGGATTGAGAGAACAAAGTCCATTACTTAGCTCTTCAGGGAGCATGGGGATCACTCGATCCACAAGGTAAGTCGAGTTCCCCCGCTCACGCGCTTCAATATCAAGTGCGCTATCCGGCTTTACGTAGTGGGAAACATCCGCGATATGGACTGCGAGACGCCATCCACTGGCTAGCTTTTCCACATGGATCGCATCATCATAATCTTTCGCGGTCGCAGGATCGATAGTGATGACATCTCGTTGGCGCCAGTCTTCTCTCTGCTTCACCTCTTCTGGATCAGCCTTATTCCCAAATACCTTAGCCTCTGCGAGAACCTCAGGCGGAAAATCTTGAGTCACACCGTGCTGGTGAATGATCTGCATGACATCCACGCCCGCTTCATCAGGAAAACCAAGCACCTCTATGACACGTCCTCGCGGCTTTTCACTAGCACGCGCCCACTCAAGGATTTCTACCACCACAATCTGCCCATTTTTCGCCCCACCTCGATCTTCGATACGAATCCCCTCCGGCACTCGCTCATCATCAGCATCGAGCGAAACGAATTTCCCCTTCACTCGCAGAGTTCCGGTGACTTTACCGGAGCGGCGCTCGACCACTCTTTCCACCCGCGCTCGCTGTTCATCTTTTCTCTCCCGATTTTGAGGCCTA
>CALGMJ010000191.1 GCA_937958875.1 uncultured Verrucomicrobiales bacterium
AGGTAAGTGCGAAGGATATCGGAAATCTGGCAAGGCGGAGATGATCAGTGAATCGAGCATTCTCTTAGCATCGACAACGCGGCCAGATTTTCGAGAGACCAGCAGGAACCCGAAATCTTAGGTTTGACGGAGCACTAGACATGAAATCCTCTTCGACTTCCTGAACCTACTGTCCTATAACACGTGAAAGCCTGCGAGGGCAGTGGTAACCGGCCATCAACGATCTTGGACACAAAACGACGCATTCTCATTCTCACCGCTGGATTCGGCGAAGGGCATAATTCTGCTGCGCGAAACCTGGCTCAAGCTCTGAAAGGGCGAGCGCATGTCCGAGTCTGCGATCCCTGTGAGATGGGAAATCCCCGCCTGAATGAGATTCTGAAGAAAGGCTACCGCTACATCATGACCAAGGCTCCCCGAGTCTGGTCAGCGATCTACCGCTCAACAGATCGACAAGATTTCACCAAGCCTCTCCCCTTTCTCCAGCCTACCGAAAATGCTCTCGGCAAGGTGCTCGAACGCGATAAGCCGCACCTGATTATTTGCACTTACCCGCTCTACCCCTATCAGCTGGAGCGTCTTTTTGAGCGCTTTCCCCGCTCACCAGTCGTGACCGTGATCACAGATTCCATGGAGATCAATACGGCGTGGAGTCGCTCCCCCTCGGACCATTTTTTCGTCACAGATCGTGGCACGGCAGCGCTCTTGAAAGATTCCGGGGTGCCTGAAGAAAAAGTAGAAGTCACGGGCTTTCCGGTGAACCCAACCTTCCCCCTACTCTCTCCACTTTATTCCACTTCAGAAATTAAGCCCTTCAAGGTCCTCTTTTTTCCCACCCGGCGTATGCCTCAGATTCGACGTACGATGAAAGCCGTTCTTAGCATTCCAAATACTGAGATCACCATCGTACTCGGGAGAAGCTTTCGCGGGCTCTATCATAAGGCGAAGGAGGTGAGCCGTAAATATCCAGGCCGTGTTCACCTAAAAGGCTGGACAAAAAAAGTTCCCACCCTCCTCTGTAATCATCATCTCGTGATCGGGAAAGCGGGAGGAGCGACAGTTCATGAAGCGATCGCAGCTCGCTGCCCCATGCTCGTTCACCATCGAGTCCCCGGCCAAGAGGAAGGAAATATTCGCCTGCTGGAGAAACATCGCATCGGCAGTTTCACGGAATCTCCAGAGGAAATTTCTAAAGCCATCCGCAACTTTCTCGCAGATGACGGGAAACTCTGGCGTGAAGCGAAAGATCGCTTACTCGTTCATTCACGCCCCGGGGCAGCACTCGAAGCCGCTGATTTCCTCCTCAACCTTCTCGACCCGCTCGAAGCAAAAGCTTGGGGCCTCAAAGACTCATGAATTTTCTTTTTGATATCGGCAATGTCCTGCTCTTGCTCGACTTCCCATCCTTCGAAAACACCCTTTATCCCGAGGGGATTCCGCCTGAACTCTGGCAGTGTAAGGATCCCTATGAGACAGGACAGATGAGTGATGAGGAGTTCATCCAGAAAGGCCTCACTTCTGCTCCAGCAGGAATCACTGAAGAGCAATTCACTGAGGCGTGGAATGGAATTTTTTCGCCTCACCAGCCCATGTGGGAGCTAGCGAAGCGACTCAAGGAAGAAGGTCACACTCTCATTCTTTTCTCGAACACCAATGCTCTCCACGCCGCCTCATTTTTAGAAAAATTCGAAGTCTTCCAGCACTTCGATCACCACCACTTTTCCCAGGAAGTCGGAGCGATCAAACCAGACCCGATCTTCTACACGAGTGCGATCGATCAATATCAGCTCGTCCCTGCCGAGACCGTCTACTTTGATGATCTCGCCGAGAATATCGCCACGGGAGAAGCGCTCGGGTTTCAATGCCACCAGTATGACTACCGGCAGCATCAAGAGGCCTTAAACTGGCTCGCTGAGATTATGAATCTTCTTCCCCAAAATGGGTAAGCTTCTCATGACGCTCACGAATGAGCCGCACCACAAGTGAGGTCCAACCCGTCTGGTGAGAAGCCCCTAAGCCCTTCCCGGTCTCAGGGTTAAAATACTCATGAAAGAGGAGGAGATCACTCCAGAGAGGATCATCCTTATGAGGGTGACTCTCCGCCACGAAGGATCGTGATTTCCCATCCTTTGGTAGGAATAAACTGATGAGTCGATCACAGAGGTCGATCGAGATTTCCCGAAGAGTGAGCTCTTTTCCTGAGCCGGTCGGATACTCGATCTTAAAGTCATCGCCGTAGAAATAGTGATACCGCTCCAGAGCTTCGATCAGGACAAAATTTGTCGGGAACCAGATAGGGCCTCGCCAGTTTGAATTCCCTCCGAACATCCCGGTCGTAGACTCCCCCGGAGTGTAGTTCACGCTATGCTCACAGCGCCCACAGTGAAAGGTAAAGGGATCTTTTTCATGGGCTTTACTGAGAGAACGAATGCCATAGCTGGAAAGAAATTCATCCTCGGCGAGCATGCGCTTCAGGGTGGCCCGGAGCTTATCTTCGGTGGGGATGGAAATGAGCCAGCGGTCTGGATTTCGCTCACCAGGTGAACGGCGGAATTTTACGTAGCGCATGATATCTGGACGGTTCGAGAAGAACCACTCCATACGCTTTTTGAAGCCCGGTAGGGCATCGATCTGAGTCTGCTTCAGCACCGTCGTAGCCATCATGGGGAGAAGGCCTACGAGGGAGCGAATTTTCATCGGCACTGCGGGTTTATGATCGAGAATGATCTGATCATAGTAAAACTGATCTTCCTCATCCCAGAGGCCAGAACCACCGAGGGTATTGATCGCATCACAGATGTTAATGAAGTGCTCGAGAAACTTAGACGCGATGTCTTCATAGGCGGGGCTTTCCTGAGCGAGCTCCAGAGCCATCGAGAGCATGGTGAGGCAAAAGGAGCCCATCCACGCAGTGCCGTCAGCCTGGTTCAGGGTTCCGCCATTGGGAAGATCCTGGGAACGATCGAAGATCCCGATATTATCGAGCCCCAGGAATCCCCCACCAAAGACATGCCTTCCATGTTCATCCTTCCGGTTTACCCACCAGGTAAAATTGATCAGGAGCTTTTGAAAAGCGCGCTCAAGGAAGAGCAGATCTCGCTCCCCTTTCTTATCAGCGATTTTATAAACACGCCACACCGCCCAAGCATGTACGGGTGGGTTCACATCTGAAAAATTCCACTCATAGGCAGGGAGCTGACCATTCGGGTGCATATACCATTCTCTGAGAAAAAGAAGGAGTTGGTTTTTCGCAAACTCAGGATCGATAGCAGCAAAGGGCACCATGTGAAATGCGCTATCCCAGGCCGCAAACCATGGGTATTCCCATTTATCCGGCATCGAAAGAATATCGCGAGCATGGAAGTGATCCCAATTACTATTTCTGCCGTACTTTCTAGAATCTGGTGGCTTTGGTGTGCGACGATCCCCTTTGAGCCAATCATCAACGATGTAGTAGTAGAATTGCTTCGTCCACAGCAGCCCCGCATAACCCTCCCGGAAGATCGTTCGCTCGGCAGCATTTGAACTCTCAGGAATGATGTCCTGATAAAAATCGTCCGCTTCTTTTTTACGCTCCGCAAAGGTTTCCTCATAGTCATCGAACCCTCGTACTAAGGAATCCGCCGGATAAAGGCGGCACCGGATCGTGACGGTGGCTCCAGCAGGGATGAGAAACTTTGCATGAGCTGCCGCCTTAGTTCCCTTTTCATCGAGTGAGATGGCATCCTTTTCTCCATCGACGAGATGCTTATGAAAGCCGTCTTTAACATGGGCGGTGTGGTTATCAGTGCCGAAGAGCGCCCTATTATCGTTCTCATTTTCAGTAAAGAGCCACTCCACTTCCGCCCCCTCAGCCTCGGCACAAAATGCGTAATTACCGAGCTCCTGGTGCCAGATCTTGAGATGGTCCCCTTCCTTCGTCAGATAAGGCGGCGCTAGCAGATCATCATCAGAGGTGCCGAAACGCCAAGTATTGCGAAACCATACCGTCGGTAAAACATGTAAGGGAGCGGCTTCTGGACCATGGTTGGTCACCGTGATTTTCCAGAGAAGATCATGCGGATCCCGCTTCGCGACCTCTTGAACTACGTCAAAAAAGCGATTTTCTTTAAAGACACCCGTATCCTCGAGCTCAAATTCAGGGTCTAAGCGCCCTCGGCGGCGATTTTCCTCCACCAGCTGCGTATAAGGATATTCCTGATGGGGGTAGCGGTAGAGAGCCTTCGTATAAGAATGAGTGGGCGTGCTATCCTGATAGTAGTAGCACTCCTTTACATCTTCCCCGTGATTCCCCTGCGGACCAGTCAGCCCAAACAGGCGCTCTTTTAAAATAGGATCATGTGTATTCCACAGTGCCACGGAGAAACAAAGACGACACTGCCGATCACACCAGCCCTGCAGACCGTCCTCACCCCAGCGATAGGCACGCCTGCGGGCATCATCATGAGAAAAATGATCCCACGAACTCCCATCCCCAGAGTAATCTTCCCGCACCGTTCCCCACTGACGTTCAGAGAGATATGGCCCCCAGCGCTTCCAGTTATCGGTGCGTGCTTTGTCGTCAGCAAGGCGTTGTTTCTCTCGGGTCATGGCGCCACCTTAGCAGAGTCTGTGCAAATTGAAAAAACTGTCGTGATCTAAGGGCCAGATTCCCCTCTTTTCATTGACCAATAGGATATTCTCAGGCTTCGTAACAAGGTGACTCAAACGATCGCTGCCTATTTCGCCCTTCTTTCGATGATGGCATTTCTCAATGCTCAAGAGCCCGCGATCACTCCACCCGACCCAGAGCTCACAATCGAAGTATCCCCCACGGACACAAGTAGCGACTCCCCTTCACCGGAAGAGCCCAAGACAACTCCTGCCCCAGTCGCTGAACCACAATCTCCCGAGGTAATCACACCGCAGCCCCCCCCTTTCGTTCCTCAACCTCACCTCCAGGGTGAACTGGGTTATCTTCCTGAAAAAGATCGCCAACTTTTCACGCCCGGAGTCGATGTGGGCTATGTCCGGGATAATCCTGCAAATCCACATCGTCGTCTCGTGCAGCGCACCATCATGCTGACGGAAGAGACTCCAAGGTGGGGCGCCATCCTCACCTTCGATGACCAATTAGTCCCCTTCACCCGGGAAGAATCAGCTGCGCTCTCCGTCGCCAAAGATCTTCAGAAAGTAAATGCTCGCGCTATTTTCTTCGCAAACGTCCCTGGAGTCAGTGCTCACGACGTCCGACGCATCCTCAGAAAACATCAGAGCACTGCAGCCCGCACTGCAGCCTGCCAAGAATTACTCGACTCAAAACGAGACATCTTCATCGAGACCATGCGTGAATTACTGCGTATGAAGAATACCTCTTCTGATGGCTTAAATCCCTTCTATACTTGTGAGATTTATAATCACACCGCCTTTCATCAAGATATGAAGGCCCTAAAGGCCAACAGTGATCGCCTTGCCCTCTGCCTACAGGGGATCACCTTTATTGAGGAGTGTCTCGACGAAGCATACAAAGCAGAACGCCCAGGCTGGCAGCGCACCCGGTGGTTCCGCTTTCCCTTCCTCCATGCCCCTAAGAAAAAGGAAGTCAAAACTGAGGTCATCGCCCTCTTTAATAAGCTCGGCCTCCTTGCCCTCGGAGAAACTCAGGACTCCAAGGATGTTCTCAATCTCAGCTGGAAAAAAGCTTACCAATCACTTGAAGCGGCGAAGAAAAACAAACGCTACAACCCTAAATTTGGAGGGGTTTACTCAAGTGCGGAGCAGCCTGTAGCTCTTTTCCACACCAAGACCTGGAGCAAAATCCGCCAAGGAGTTCTCAGCGCAATCCCCACTAAGGAGTCTGGACGATAGAATTTATTCCCAGCAATTTGTTCCAAAATTCTTTGAAAACTCAGCTTGTGCCAACGAGCACTTGCGTTAGAATGACATCGTATGAAAGCTACATTCTTATTCGGAATGATGTGTGCTTTTGGCGCGGTAACACCCGTCGTCATGGCACAATCAGCGCCTGCGGTGAGCGCAGACGCCAAGATTGATGCCTTCTCTGTCACCTTCAAAGGTGGTGGTTGAAGTGCTGCGAAAAAGGCCCGTGCGGCCTTGAACAGTGTGGACGGAATTTCTGACATCTTGATGTCTGGAAATCTCGCGATTCTTAAGACAAAGGACGGTTACGCTCCTACAAAAAAGGAACTCTCCAAAGCTTTCAAAGCGAAGGGAATGTCCGTCTCTGATTTTAAGAAATTGGATCTCAATAAGCCTGTCGAGGGTTACAAACTCGCAGTAGCAGGCCCTGGATGAGCAGACACCAATGGTAAGGCACGTGTTGCCTTAGAAAAAATTGATGGTGTTAGCATTGCTCTCGTAAGTCCTAGTGAAGTCGTTCTTCTCATGGACAAGGCAGATTCATTTGATGAGAAAAAGGTCACCCGGACTCTCAAGCGCTACAAATCCAAGATTAAACAATCTTCAAAGATGACTGAGCTTCCGCTCTAAATCTCTTCGCAGAAAATTTTATCACTAAAACCCGATGTCGCTACGCGGCATCGGGTTTTTTATGATCTGATCCTGATAATCATAACGATTTCAGATAAGTAATAAGGTCCGCCAAGCTCTGCTCATCAAGCACCCCTTCAAAGGAAGGCATCCCAGCTTGATACCCTTTAGTAATCTTAGCGTTTGGCTTCAAAATGGACTCTCGTAGATCCTCCACCGTGGCTCGCGCTCCAATCCCTAGCAAAGGTGGCCCCGTCAACTTCTGCTCGCTAAGAGAGTGACAGCCCACACAGGAAAACTCGGTAAAAAGCGCCTCTCCTCTCTCCACATTTCCTGGTTCCAGATCCTTTTTTACCTCTCCAGCTCTGAGGCTCACCATTTGCTCCTCAGTCGCAGCCGGCAAATGCTTAAGAGAACAGTAAAGATGAAGCGGGGTCACAACAGAACCAGAAACAAGAATGAGCTTAAGATCAAAGACATCAGCTCGAAACAGGGCTGGATATCGAATCTCCAGAGACTGTCTATCCTCGGCTAGAGAGAATGAGAGCGGCATTTGCCGGTCTTCACCCGGCTTCAGATCTGCCCGATAATG